>JBGTGX010000076.1:0-6283 GCA_041746475.1 Pyrinomonadaceae bacterium
TGCATACCAGATCCGCTGCCTTATCAACGCATCGGTGTCATTATGATCTCGATAATTAGTTATCCAATATTTAACTTCCCAATCGATTCCGTTGTCTCCAAGGTTCCAGATCCTGACCTTCGGACGTCGTTTTGGCGAAACGTTCTCCGCCTGCCGAACAGCCTCACGGACAGTTTGGATCACCTTTGCCGGCGAATTTGTATAAATCGTATTAAAACGCACGATTCGGGCGTTCAAATTCCCCTTTGGCGCAACTTCGATTGTCTGCTTTCCAATAATACTGTTGCTGATTATCAGCAGTTTTGACTGAAAGGTTCGGATTTTTACACCGCGCCACGAAATGCCCTCGACGACCCCTTGTCCCTCATTCTTAATCGAAATAATATCTCCAATTTGAAATGACTGGTCCGCCTGGCTGGCGACACCTGCGAAGAGATTCCCAAGGGTATCTTGAAGCGCAAGACCGACGACGATACCGAGGATCGTGGAACCGGTAAAAAGCGGTGCGAGCGGTATCTTCGGATATTGAGTTTGGAAAATAATAAAGAAGGCTACTATATAAATAATTACGCTGACAATTGTCTGCAGAAGCGACGCTACCTCGTTTTCCCCCTTCTTGAGCGCCGTACCGAAGATAATTTGCATTACCAATTTCACGACGGAAACAACGACCGTCATCCATAGAACGATCTTAATGATATGCAAGAGGTTGACCATAAGGCTCAAGAGCAATGTAGCTGCCTGGCTTGGATCGGTTCCGTCGGTCGACACAACAACGTTGTCTTCGCTGATCACAAGGTTGAACTGAGAATAGATCGATTGCCTCAGCCAATCTTCCAATATCGGCAGGCATATAAGAATGAGCGCGACTACTGCAATGGTTACGATAAAAAAGGAAAGTTTTCTCTGGAGTGGTGCTGTCGGCATATTTTTGAATTGCTAAAAAATATCAGTAAACGTTTGCGCAAGCAATACCAACGAAAGGCACGAGACCACAATCGTGATAATCCAGGCAATAATATTAAAGATACGCGAGTTTTTATGCTCTCCCATTATTTCCTTGCTGCTTGAGAGAGTTACGACCGTAACCAGGATGAAGGGAAGCAGCAGTCCGTTAATGGCCTGAGTCAGAAGCAGGAGTTTGATTTGCGGTATGTTTGGGATTAACGCAATAATTGCTCCGATCAGAACCAACCCCGTAAATGTCCCAAGAAAAATTGGTGCTTCGCGAAAACTTCTCGACAGGCCTTTTTCAAATCCCAAAGCCTCGCTAATTGAATAGGCGGTTGCAAGCGGTAAAACCCCCATTGCCAAAAGTGATGCACCAAACAGCCCGAACGCAAACAAATATTTTGCATATACGCCCGCAAGCGGGGCCAACGCCTCCGCCGCCGTTGCCGCAGAATCGATCTCGGTGATGCCTTGGGAATTTAGCGTCGTCGCCGTTGCAATCACAATAAACGCTGCGATCATCATCGCAAATATAGTGCCGATGATCACATCTGCCCGAGCCAAAGATAGATCCTCTTCGTCCATACCATTTTCAACTGCGGAGGATTGAACAAAAAATTGCATAAAGGGCGTGATCGTTGTTCCAATCAATGCCACTACCATAAAGATATAGGCAGGATCGAGATTAACTGTTGGAGTTACGAATTCCGTTCCGACGCGCGACCAGTCCGGATTTGAGAGAAACGCGGCAAAAATATAGCAAACGAAAACCAAGGAAATTACCAAAAATACTTGTTCAACCCGTTTCTGAGTTCCTTTTACGACGATCCACCAAATCAGCACCGAAACGAACGGGATCGTCAGATATCGCGATACACCCAAAAGCTCCGATGCCTGAGCGACTCCGACAAATTCAGAAACTATGATTCCCATATTGGCAATCAAAAGCGCGAGCATAACCAAGACAGTAAGTCTGACACCGAAACGTTCTCGAATTAGATCAGCAAGCCCTTGCCCGGTAATTACCCCCATCCGGACACACATTTCCTGTATAACGATCAAACTAAAAACCATCGGGATGAACACCCAAAGCAGCGTGTAACCATATTTTGCGCCGACGGTCGAGTAGGTGGCAATACCCCCGGCATCATTGCCGGCGTTTGCCGCGATGATTCCCGGGCCCAGTACAGCAAGATAAGCAAAAAATCGGTATTCAGACAGATTTCGACGGAGACGCGAAGAGGCGCGTTTGAACGAGCTCGTAACTTTTCGAAAGGAGAATTTCGTAGTTTTCATTCTGTAGATCGCCTTCGTCCATGGCCTTCTCAAAACTCAGATTCTAGTTTGAATCCTGCCTCAATTGCAAAAGGCTCCGCGGCATTTGTTTATACCGAGTAGACTACGAACGCCCGCTTCGTGATGTGCGATGGATTGCAATCTTTTTAAAATGTAATAAACGGTTGGCGTGAAAATCAATGAGAACAATAGTCCGACCGTTAAACCGCCGATAACAGCAATGGCGAGTGGTTTGAGAAGTTCCGCACCGGCACCGATGGCGGGTGACGTCATCAAAACGGGAAGAATCCGGCATTCGCCCGAAAGGATCAATGCATTTCTTAATGAATCGCCTTCAGTGATGGGTTCTTCGACGGCATCGTGCATCAAGATTCCATTTTTGGCGACGATTCCGATTACCATTATCATTCCCATCAGGGAAACGACATTGAGCGTTGAATTTGTAATAAACAAACCGAAAACCACACCGCCAAGAGCGAGAACCGCACCTGAAACTATTGCAAGGGGATGAGCAAACGAGCGGAATTCTATCAGCAAAACAAGAAAAACAAGAGCGGCTGCAAGCATTAATGAAAACATCAATTCGCGGAAACTCGATTGCTATTCTTTGTCTAAACCGCCGTATTCAAGCGTCATTCCGGGTGCTCCTGATTTGCTTTTTTGTCCTCATTTTTATGTAGGGCATCGTCGCCATCTACCGCCAAGTCAACAGCATACGCAGATTCCCGCAACCCTTTAATAATGAAGTTGCTGATCCCTTCATCGTCTTCAACCAACAATATTCTCATTAAGAAATAATAACCTACGAAATCTAAACTGTAGATTAACGACAAACTTTTTCGACATTAAAGCCGAAAACAAAATAAGTTGATCAAATAAAATTCGCGGCGATTCAAAAAAAACTAATCAAAAACAAAACCGCTTGAGTTTTTATGGTTTCGCTCTTAGACTTGAGCTAAGTTTTACATCGCATTTATTTAACCGGAGATGACTATTGAATATGTCGCATAATCTATTTAACACAAAACAAACATTTACGGCAGGCGGAGGACGAGAGGGAAGTTTTTATTCTTTGCCGCAACTCGAAGAAGAGGGAATTGGAAAGATTTCTCGCTTGCCGATCTCGATTCGCATCGTGCTTGAATCGGTTTTAAGAAATTTCGATAACGGAAAAACAATTGACGAAGAAAATGTTCGGGCATTAGCAAATTGGGGCGCAACTGCGGAACGCAGCGACGAAGTTCCATTTGTTATTGCACGCGTTATTTTGCAGGATTTTACCGGTGTTCCGCTTTTGGTTGATTTGGCGGCGATGCGTTCGGCGACTAAGCGTTTAGGTGAAAATCCAGAAATTCTGGAACCGCTGGTTCCCGTTGATCTGGTTATTGACCATTCCGTGCAAGTAGATTATGCGGGAAGCGAATCCGCGTACGAGCGCAACATGGCGATGGAGTTTGAACGAAACGGACAAAGATATCGCTTTCTTAAATGGGGAACACAAGCCTTCAACGGTTTTAAGGTTGTGCCTCCGGGAATTGGGATCGTTCATCAGGTCAATCTTGAATATCTCGCCCGTGGGGTTTTTGAAAAAGACGGAGTTTATTACCCTGATACGTTGGTCGGTACGGATTCGCACACGACGATGATAAATGGTTTGGGAATCGTCGGTTGGGGAGTAGGCGGAATCGAAGCAGAAGCGGGAATGCTGGGACAGCCGATATATATATTGACGCCTGATGTCGTCGGGGTGAATCTCCACGGTGAATTGCCGGAGGGTGCGACCGCAACCGACTTGGTACTTAGGGTTACGGAAATTCTTCGAGAAGCAAAAGTTGTCGGAAAATTTGTTGAATTCTTCGGCGAAGGAACGGCAAATCTTCATGCAACGGATAGAGCCACAATTGCAAATATGTCGCCTGAATACGGTGCAACAATGGGCTTTTTTGGTGTCGATGAGAAAACTCTTGATTATTTCCGTGCGACGGGAAGAAGCGATGAAAGGGTTGAAACGATTCGCAATTATTTTAGGGCTCAGGGAATGTTTGGAATTCCAAAGGAAGGCGAAGTTGATTACACGAAGGTCATAAATCTGGATCTGACGACGATCAAACCTGCTGTCTCTGGTCCAAAGCGCCCTCAGGACCGCATCGATCTTGATAATTTTAAAGCAAAATTTAACCAATTATTTACGCAATCGGTTTCAGAAGGCGGATTTGGAAAAGATGCTTCTAATTTCGATGATGAATTTGGAGTTAGTTTGAACGGCCATCATACAGGCGAAGTGACGGGCGGTGGTGAACAAGATACTCGTTCAATTCCTCTGCCAGTTTTGAATGATGTAAGTGCAATTCACACTAGCATTACCAGTGAATCAGAGATGGTTTCGAATCGTCCCACACCTGACAGAGTTAATGCAGATTCATTATCTGAAATTGAACCAACGCACGAATCAATCGGACACGGGGATGTTTTGATTGCGGCAATTACTTCCTGCACAAATACGTCAAATCCAAGTGTCATGCTTGCGGCCGGAATCCTTGCGAAAAAGGCGGTTCAAAAAGGAATGACAATTCCAAAATATGTAAAAACGTCGCTCGCACCGGGATCTCGCGTGGTCACAGAATATCTTGTAAAAACGGGATTGCAGGAATATTTGGACGAAATTGGTTTTGATCTTGTCGGCTATGGTTGCACAACGTGTATCGGCAATTCCGGACCCTTGCATCCGGCAATTGAAAATGCGGTAGTCAAACACGATCTCGTTGCAGCTTCGGTTCTTTCCGGAAACCGGAATTTTGAGGCGCGAGTTCATCAAAATATAAAAGCAAATTTCCTGATGTCGCCACCGTTGGTTGTCGCATATGCACTTGCCGGGACTGTTAATGTGGATCTAGTTACGGAACCGATCGGCAAAGATAAAGACGGAAATGATGTTTATTTAAAGGACATCTGGGCTAGCCTCGATGAAGTAAAAGAAGTAATGTCCGCTGCATTTAATCCCGAAACATACAAAGCACTTTACAGCGACTTTGCGGATAAAAATCCAATGTGGAACGACATTCCAACTTCCACCGGTAAGGTATATGAATGGGATTCTGATTCGACATATATCCAGGAACCGCCGTATTTTGACGGATTTACGATGGATGTCGGCGAATATAAGGATATATACAACGCCCGTCCGCTTGCTCTATTCGGGGGTTCTGTAACGACCGATCACATATCGCCGGCTGGTGCGATCAAATCCGATTCGCCCGCGGGTTTGTATTTGCAGGAAAATGGCGTCGAACCTAAAGATTTTAATTCCTACGGCTCAAGACGCGGAAATGACCGTGTGATGCTTCGCGGAACGTTTGCAAATGTCCGAATCAAGAATTTACTCGTATCGCCAAAAGAAGGCGGTTTTACACTACATCAGCCATCGGGTGAGGAAATGTCGATCTACGATGCGGCGATGAAATACAAAGAAGAAGGAACACCGCTTATCATCCTTGCCGGTGCGGAATATGGAACGGGAAGTTCAAGAGACTGGGCAGCGAAAGGCACTTTATTAATGGGCGTTAGAGCCGTTATCGCTACCTCGTTCGAGAGAATTCACCGGTCAAACCTAATTGGGATGGGCGTGCTGCCGCT
This sequence comes from Pyrinomonadaceae bacterium, assembly GCA_041746475.1. Classification (GTDB taxonomy): domain Bacteria; phylum Acidobacteriota; class Blastocatellia; order Pyrinomonadales; family Pyrinomonadaceae; genus Aridibacter. The sequence continues at coordinate 5,881 of JBGTGX010000076.1, forward strand.
GCAATTCAACGATGGTGATTCGGTTGAATCCCTTGGCCTGAACGGAACTGAGATCTTTGATTTAATCGGCTTAGAAAAAGCGGATGTTAAACCACTTCAGGATGTAAAGTTAAATATTAAGAAAAGCGATGGAAGTATTGTAGATACTTTTGTTACCCTTCGCATCGATACTCCGATTGAGGTTGAATATTATCGCCATGGGGGAATCCTCCAGTACGTGTTGAGGCAGATAATAAACGGGAATCGCTAATTGGTCCAAATGAAAAAGAGGCTGTCTGAAAAGGCAGTCTCTTTTTTCGTTTAAAAGCGGTATTTGATAAAATATTTCTTATGAAAAGGAAAGTGGTATTCAAGCGATATGATCAGAGGCAGGCGAGTTTGTTGCCGCCGAGTTATGAGGAAC
>JBGTGX010000077.1:0-72994 GCA_041746475.1 Pyrinomonadaceae bacterium
TAGCTTGCCGAAAAATTCACGTACATTTTCGCGTCCGGTCGTTAAGGGTTTAAGTGGCGAGCCATTTACTTCCGGAATTGTCCATCTAATATCTTCGGCAAATAGGTCGATCAATCCATCGATATTTCCGTCTCCAAAGCATTCGTAGGCTTTTTTGACTACTTGTGTATTTTCATTCATATCAAACTCCTTTTCAGCGTTTCACTTCGCTGAACGTCTATAAACTAAGTATTGAGGACCGACGTTTGTATATATATAGAACAAGTATACCAGATTCTTAAGCTGCGATGGCAAATTGTTGGAATTAGAGATTCTTCATTTTCGCCTCTCGCTCATTCCCATGTTTAAAATTCCCGGTGGTTTTCGCCATTATCATTTGAGCTTCCATTTCCGTGGCCCCTTCGATTTTCGACGAAAATTTTTCTGCGGCTTGTTTTGTTAGAATCGTTATTTCTTTATCTCGAAAAAAAATTGAAACCGTACCATTTTGGAAAATTCGGTACGAGAAAGGCAAGTCTTCGAGAGGGTTTTTTGGTGAATTTTCCGACATAAGGCTTAGAGAGGAGTCGGTTTGTCTGAATGAGGAATAAAACATTTCCGGCAGCGCGCTTCATATTTGCCGCTTGCGCCTACTTCGACTCGTTCTGCGGATTCGAACGTGCGTTGGGAATAGTTTGCAGTGTTTCCACATTTTACGCAGATGGCATGGGTTTTTGTGATAAATTCTGCGATTGAGAGAAGCTGCGGCATCGGTTCAAATGGCTTGCCCATGTAATCCTGATCGAGACCCGCGATGATCACACGCTTGCCTTCATTTGCCAGATCATTTACAGCTTCGACCACTTCCATATCAAAAAACTGACCTTCGTCAATTCCTACAACTTCCGTATCATCATCTATCTGCGCGAGCAATTCTTTGGCGGTCATTACAGGTTTTGAAATGTGGGTCATCCCCGAATGAGAGGCGATTTCCTCGATCGAATAGCGATCGTCAATTTTCGGCTTGAAAACCTGCACTTTCTGTCGCGCGATTTTTGCCCTATTAAGGCGGCGAATCAATTCTTCGCTCTTGCCCGAAAACATCGAGCCAACAATTACCTCGATCCAACCTCTGTCATTTTGCCGGTTTATTCGACGCTCTGCCGTATTGCTGTCGAAAGCCAATTCATCAATCATTCGGTGCGAAAATTCCTACATCATATTTTGAGAAACGTAAGATTAACATAAAACGAAATGCCCAACAACGGAGAGCATTCTGTATACAAAAGTGGCTAAGAACGCCAAGAAATAGATACGGCAGAATGAGTAACAGAAAGAACAATTTGCATTATTGATTGAGTTTACTGAGGAATCTTTAATCAATTTTCGGTTAGGATCGTTACGATTTTATCAATCACGGGAGCGCTTCCATTTTTGCCGGTTTCGTTATTGCAGATAATGGCAAATGCATAGACTTCGCTTTTCGATTTGGCATAACCTGCCAACGAAGTGACGTATTGAATCGACCCTGTCTTTGCCAATACTTTCCCCGAAACGTTTCTCAAACGTCCGCGAAGCGTTCCGCTCCTGCCGGCTAACGGTAGCGAATCTTCAAAGACATCCGCAAACTTACTTTGAGCCGCGAAAACGAGCGCGCGTCCAAAAGCTTCAGGTGTGACCGAATCTAGCCGTGACAATCCCGATCCATCGTGAATTGCAATTTCTTCGGTCGCGACATTATTTTCCTTTAACCATTTCGTTATCACCGCCGCGCCCGCAAAATCATCTCCGCGGAGTCGTTGAAACTTCGGATCTTCGTCGGGAACTTCTGTACCAAACTTCTTCCCCAATGCACGCAAAATCAACTCAGCATATAGATTTATTGAATCTTTATTCATATCGCGAACGGTTTCCGCAAGGGTCTTGCTTTCGATGGAAGCCAGCTCAATTGCAGTTTCGGTATCGACTTTATTATCCGATTTCCAGTCAACCGATCTCACCTCTCCGGAAACTGTAATTCCGTGTTTTTCGAGTTGTTCTTTCAAAATCTTTGCGGCGAGAAGGGCAGGTTTGCTGATTGCAATTCGCGCATTGAGTGCTTTCCCGTTTCCCCAAACGTAAACCTTGTTTGTCCCGAGCTCGCGTTTAAGGCCAATGGCTTCAATGTCTTCGATCGGTTTCACCTCGCCGGAAAGCTCGACAAACTTCGAATCGGATCTCGGCCTACCGTTTTGAAGAGAAATAGTTGCCTGATTTTTATTGATCGAAAGTGCACTCGCCGCCGCGCCGTAATACCATTGCACGTCATTCCATGTCCAACCGTCACCCAGGCTGTCGCCCTTGAAATAGCTTTCATCGCCGATCACATCACCTTCGATTTTTTTCAACCCTTTTTTCTTTAACTGGCTCACCAAAGAAGCGATTGCAGCATCGTCAATATCCGAAGCGCCGCGTCCGTAGAGAAATAGATCTCCTTTGACTGCACCGCCTTCTATTTTCGATTTGGCATAAACTGAAGTTTTCGTGCGGAAGCCACCACCGAGTTTATCCAGGGCAACGATCGATGTAAGCAATTTCTGTATAGAAGCCGGATTGAATAATTTTTGACTATCCAGTCCGCAAACGAACCTGCCGTCGTTTAACCCGATTACGATCAAACCCCAACGGGCACGAGAAAATTCGCTTATTTCAATTTCTTGATACAGCATCCGGCACAGCGCAATATCTTTTGGTAATGTCGAAATTTCGAGCGGTTTTCGTAGATCAACTTTCGGATCTGGAACTTCAAAAGTTGTTTGTTTATCCGGTTGGGTGTTTTTCGACGGATTTTGAGAAAGTGAGCAGGCAGAAGAAATAGAAAGGCAGAAAAAGACTATAGCAATCAATACGACGCGAAACTGGGTCTGCAGCCAAAAAATTCTACCCATCCTGTTAATTTATTCGGTAACGCGAAGATCGTTTCCGGTCATTTCGTGCGGTTTGTCGATGCCCAGAATTCCCAGGATTGTCGGTGCTACATCCTCGAGTGCGCCGTCGCGGCGAAGTCTGATACCGCTTACGTCATTTGCGACAAAATGAAACGGCACCGGGTTTGAAGTTTGCGAAATCTTTACGCTTCCCGTTTCCGCGTCGAGCATATCTTCGCAGTTTCCGTGATCCGATGTAATGAGCGCAACACCGTCAACTTCGTGAATCTTCCTAACAATATCCCCCAAACAGCGATCAACCAATTCCACGGCCTGGATCGTTTTATCGAAATTTCCCGTTTGCGCGATAATATCGGCGGAGGCGAGATTGACGATAAACACGTCATTTTCACGGGCTTCTAGTCCTTTCAAAAGCATTTCGGTAATTTCAAAACACGCAACATTTGGCGGACCGCCGTTTGAGCTTATTTTTGGCGACGGTACAGGAAGACGATTTTCGCCCGCGTGTTCTTTCTCAAATCCGCCGTTAAAAAAATGTGTGATATGGGAATATTTTTGTGTTTCGCTCAAACGGCAGTTTCTCACACCGTTATTAGCGAAAACCTCGCTAAGCACATTTGCTTCTTGTAATGGTCGAAAGGCGATCGCCAGCTTAAATTTCGCGTCGTATTGGGTTAGACAAACCGCATTGATCCCGGGCTTGCCAAGATTTACGTCGTTGATAGAATTTGAAACGGCGAGCGATCTCACGAGTTGACACATGCCATCGGCGCGATGATTAAAGAAAATTACTGTATCGCCGTCCTTTATTTTTGCGACGGGAATACCGGGTTTTTTTTCCATAACGATCGGCTGAACAAATTCGTCCACGTTTCCGCGCAAGAACGATCCGCGCACCGCAGATACCGCATCCGACGCCCGCTCGCCTTCTGCATGAACAAGCATCGTGAAAGCACGCGCAGTTTTCTGCCAGTCTTGCGAAGAATCCATGGCGTAATTTCGTCCGCAAAGCGTGGCAATTTCTCCGCAGCCGATCTCGGCCATTTTTATCTGGAGTACTTCTACGTAAATATCAGCAGTTCTTTCAGGAACATCGCAGCCATCCAATATCCCGTGAATAAAAGCTTTTTTACCACAGCCTTCAGCTTTCGCCATTCTCAGAAGCGAAAGGAGCGTGTCCATCGAAGAATGGATGTTTCCATCGGATAACATCCCAACGAAATGCACCGAGGATTCATTTTCACGCGCTTTAGCAAACGCCTTTCTGAGTGTTGTGTTTTCGAAAAACTCGCCGGATCTGATTGCATCCAAGATCTGCAAACGCTCCGATTTAATAATTCGTCCGGTCCCTAGATTGAGGTGTCCGATCTCAGAATTTCCCGGTCCCTCGGGCAGTAAACCGACGCGCGAACCCGCAGCCGCTAGAAAAGTTTTTGGATAATCTGCGCAGAGTCGATCATAGTTTGGCGTATTTGCTAAAGCGATCGCGTTACCCTTCGTTTCGTTTGAATATCCCCACCCGTCAAGAATTACAAGTGCAAGCGGACGCCTCCGCCCATCAACGGATTTTGATCCAAATCCAAAACTCCAATTTCCAACTTTAACTGTAACCATCGGCTTTAACTCGAGCGACCGGGGACAATTAGCTTTCGAATTTCGGTAACTTCGCGAATCTGAAAATAGCAGAACTATGTAAGACGCATAATCATAGCATTAAACTTCTCCGAATTTAATCGAATTTAGGCATTGACTTATTTTCTTTATCAGTGAGAATGACTAACATTTAGATTGTTGCATTAGGAACTCATGAATATTGAAGGAATTATTTGGTTGACTGTCATTGTTGACAAACTCGTCGTTAAACACCACGTGGAGACTTATGAAGTCGAAGAAGTTATGGAAAACAGACCTCGGTTCAGATTTGTTGAAAAAGGCGAGAGAAAAGGCGAAAATGTCTATATGGCTTTGGGACAAACCGAAGCAGGCAGATATTTGACCGTTTTATTTATTTATAAAGCGACGAATGAAGCATTGATTTTGAGTGCCCGAGATATGGCGAAAAAAGAAAGGAAAATGTATGACAGAAAATAAAGAAAAAAACTTTCCCGAATTCGATTCCCTAGAGGATTTAGTCAATTTTTTTGATGAAAATGACTTCGGAGATTTCGATGAAACGCTGAAAGAAGTTCACTTTGATGTTGATCTGAAAAGCAAAAAATATCTTGTTGGAATTGACGAAGAAACCAGCAAAAGTTTAGCAAAAATTGCAACACAAGAAAAAACAACTACCGACTCGCTTGTAAATTCTTGGCTCAAAGAAAAAGTATTAGACTATGTAGAAATTAAATAGGTCTCACCCTTTAAGTGACAGAAACGACGAAAATAAGGTAGCCGGTGGTGAGCCGAAATAAAACAAGCTTAACCTCTGGACAGATTGAAAAAATCATCCTTAAGGAAATTCAAGTACTACGAGAGACAATCAGAAAAAAATAAGCAAAAAGAATTCATACTTTAGAAATTCAGGAAGATTTAGAAAGAAAATCAAACTAATTCTTCCGAGCCTGAGCTTGAACCGCCGTAATCACAATAGCATTGACAATATCTTCGACCGTACAGCCTCGTGAAAGATCGTTGCAGGGTTTTTCTAATCCCTGGAGAATTGGACCGACTGCGGTTCCGCCGGACATTCTTTCTGTTAGTTTGTAAGCGATATTTCCAGAGTTCAGATCGGGGAATATCAAAACGTTTGCATGACCGGCAACCTTTGAGCCTTCCGCTTTCGAACGCGCAACTGCCGGAACCAAGGCCGCATCTACCTGGAGCTCGCCATCGACCGCGAGATTCGGCATACGTACACTTACGATCTTTGTTGCTTCGATGACTTTGTCGGCAAACGGGTGTTTCGCGCTGCCTTTGGTCGAGAAAGAAAGCATGGCAACGCGAGGTTCTACACCAAGCATAGTGCGGCAGGAATCGGCTGAGGCGATTGCAATTTCGGCAAGCTGATTAGCATCGGGGTCGATCACGACACCGCAATCGGCAAAAATCATCGCTCCTTCATGTCCGAATTGCTTTTCCGCGACGACCATCAGGAAATACGACGAAACGGTTTTGAAGCCCTCGCGAACACCGACACATTGAATCGCCGAACGAACGACGTCCGCAGTTGCATTAACTGCGCCGGCGACCGAGCCATCGGCATCCCCGTTTTTGACTAGCAGGTTTCCATAATTTAAAGAATCTCTTGCGGCAGCTTCGGCTTCTTCGAGCGTAACGCCTTTTGCGCGACGTAATTCATAATAAAGGCGCGCCATATTCTCGAAATCCGAAGCGTCGCGATGATTGAGGATATCTACACCATTTAGATTTGCCCCGGTTTCTCCGGCAATTTGGCGAACAACATCTTCTCTGCCTAAAAGCGTGATCTTTGCGATCCTTTCCCGGGCGCAAATGCCCGCTGCTTGCACGGTTCGCGCTTCTTCGCCTTCCGGTAAAATAATATGCCGCTGGTTTAAGGAGGCTCTTTGTCTAATATTCTCGAGAATCATAGTTTGTCATTTATCGATAAAGATTTATCATTGAAACGTGCAGAAGAATGGTGACTATTTCTATGGGTTTCCAAGGCTTCCGCAAACAAACAAATCGAGTTTTTTACCATCGAAATATTTGCTGTGCTGATAGAATAATAAATAATTGGTAAATGATAAACGAGAGGGACGCGAAGTATGCCAGAGAAAAAGTTAGTAAAAGTAAAACGTAAAGAAAAGAAGCTTGTTAAAGGGCGTATGAAAAATTTCGTTATGTTTTTGCCAAATATGGTCAGACTTTCCGGAAACTTGCTTATCGATAATCGTGTGCCGATTGCTGAAAAAGCATTGTTTGCGGCGGCGATCGTTTACGCAATTTCGCCCATAGATTTTATCCCTGACATTTTTCCTTTTATAGGACAGATCGACGATCTTTATTTGATAGCGCTTACCTTGCTCAGGCTGACGAATTATACGGATGAAAAGGTTGTTCGCGAGCATTGGAAAGGCGGCGGCGATATAATCATGCTTACCGATTCGATTGCGAAAATGGCTCCGATGCTGCTTCCTCAACGAATTTCGCGTGTACTTTCGTCGCGTGTAGAGCTTGGCTCGGCTGAAAAGCTAGTGAACGCAGTAAAAAACAAAGAAAAGGTTTTGATCGAGATTCCCGAGAAAAAGAAGGTCAGGGTAGATGCAGCATCGAAAATGAGCAACTAAAAGTTCTAAAAAAACCTCCCCTATTTCTTACTGGTTCTCCCTTTGCCAGCCAAAAAGTTAATACGTTTTTGACAAAATTGTGAGATTAAATATTCTCTCTAGTGGAGATTCTTTTTCCTTCGCCACGACTAATGTCACGCAAAAATCCGCTAAGTATAGATACCTTCTTTCCTTTTCGAACATGGCTAAGAAACTATAGCCAGGATGACCTCCTAAAAGATTTCATCGCCGGTCTAACGGTCGCGATCATACTGATTCCTCAGGTGATGGCATATACAATCCTCGCGGGATTGCCTCCTGTTCATGGACTATATGCAGCGTTTCTCGGAACAGCCGTTGCCGCTCTTTGGGGAAGCAGCCGGCACCTCTCTACGGGTCCGGCGGCGCTCGTTTCTTTCCTTGTGTTAACGGCTCTCGTTCCTCTGGCCAAGCCTGAATCCACTGAATTTATTGCGCTTGCGATAATTCTCGCATTTATTATCGGCAGTATCCAACTGCTGATGGGGATCTTTAAACTCGGATTCATAATGAATTTCATTTCGCATAGCGTGATCGCCGGTTTTACAACAGCCGCGGCGATCATCATTGCGACTACGCAGATCCCGGGTCTTTTCGGATATTCGGTTGAGCACCATGAATACGTTTTCCTCAATTTTTATGAAATTTTGAGTTCACTCTCGAAAACTAATTTGCTTACGATGTTTTTGGGCTTATCGAGCGTGATCCTGATCGTTTTCGCAAAGAAAAAACTCTCGAAAGCCTTTCCGGCTGCATTGATCGTGATGATAATCGGCACTCTCGCGTCTTACTTTTTTGAATTCGAATCACGCGGTGTGGCTGTGATCGGCGCGATCGATGCGACCCTGAGTTTACCGACGATCCCAAAACTTTCTTTTGGAAATATTTTGGCACTCTTTCCGAGCGGAATAATAATCGCGATCATCGGCTTTGTTGAGGGTTATGCGATCTCCAAAGCGGTTTCAGCAAAATCAAAACAAAAGATCGATGTTAACCAAGAGCTTATCGGGCAAGGTTTGGGAAATATTGCATCGAGTATTTTCAAGGGGTTTCCAGTCGCAGGTTCTTTTTCCCGTACAGCAGTAAATTATTCGGCGGGCGCGGTAACCGGGATTTCATCAGTTTTTGTGTCGCTTTTCGTTCTAATTACGATCATATTTTTCACGCCGCTTTTACATTACCTTCCAAATGCACTTTTAAGCGCGGTCGTGATCGCGTCGCTTGTGGATCTTATCGAGTTCAGCAAATTTCGCGAAACGTTTAACCTTTCAGGCACGGACGGAATGGTTATCTCCGCGACATTTATATTTTCATTTATATTGAAACCGGACGATGCAATTTTTATCGGGATCGTAATGTCGCTCGTCTTGTTTTTGAGGCGGACAATAATTGCCGATGTAGTTGAGCTGGTTTTTGTCATGGAAGACGAGCGCTTCCGACAAATCACATTTGGAAATGAGATTCGGGTCTTTCCAAACATACTGGTTTTGAGGGTCGATATGTCGATATTCTTCGCAAACGCGACCAAGATCGTTGATCAAATCGGGGAGCTTGTACGGTCGAAAGGCGATGGAGTAGAACATATCGTGATCAATTTCTCCGGCGTAAACTATGTGGACGTAAGCGGTTGTGAAACCTTGAATTTATATTTTGAGGAACTATGGGAAAAAGATATCAAAATCTATTCGATGTACCGTAAGAAACAAGTTCGAGACATAATGCGGCTTTCGGGTGTGCAGGACAAGCTGATCATGCTCCGTGATATCAAAGGATTTAAAAGAGAATTTATCATTCAAAAAAATCCAAATTATGTGGCATAGAAATTGGATTAATTATCTTCCAAAAGTTTTCGGTTCAATATCTCAACCTTCTCAAACGGCATATCGATTCCGGCAGCGTTAAACGCATTAAATATCTTCTCGCGAATTTCTGCGCGGACGGCAATGTGCTTTTTGGTGTCATCAAGCCATGTTCGGAGCTCTAAAGCGGTATAATAATCTCCAAGTTCTTTTACCAGGACCACTGGTTCCTTGTCAGCCAGGAATCGGTCGTCGTTTTTAACGATATCCAGCAACACTTTTCTCGCGTTTTCGATCTCCTCGTCAACACCGATGGTTACACCCATATCAAGTCGTAAATGCGGAAACATCGTATAGCTGATCACCTTATTTTCGGCGATCTTTTGATTTGGAATGCTGACCATTCTTCCATCGGGCGTCACGATTCTCGTTGTTCGCAAAGTTATATCCTGAACTTCTCCATATTCACCCTCGATCTCCACCAGGTCTCCAATATAAAATGGCCGGTCCCAAAAGATAAAAATGCCCGCGACAACGTTTGAGAGTGTATCCTTTGCAGCAAATCCGATTGCGATTCCCGCGATTCCAAGTCCTGCGATCAACGACGCAATATTTACACCTATTTGATCGAGCGCAGTAACGACAGCAAAGATCAATACGACGTATTTTAAAGCAAGAAATAGAAAATTTACGATCGTTTTCTCAAGCTCAAATTTTTCAATAACCCGGGTTAAAAAGCCTCTAACCAATCTATAGAAAACATAAAAAGCGAGCAATACGATGCCGGCTTTCAGCGCGTTTTGCGAGACCAAAACTACCTTCGCCGCAATAACATCGTAATTGAAATACTTACCCAATTCTTCCCAAAACTTTTCCATTTAATAATCCTTTAAGATCTTGATCTGCTATTATTATTTCGCAGATCTTGCTGAATTCCAAAGACCATCCATCAGCCATGATTCGCGCATATTTTTCATCGGCGAATCATCGGAATTCCAAAAATTCATCTTCGACCGAGCTGTATTTTAGCGAAAAAAGATCCCGAACATAATTTTGATGCACTTTCCAAGGTGTTCGCGAACCCTGCTTTGGCAGAATATCGGAGGCTCGCTTTATGTAATTCGAATCGAAATCAAGAAGCGGCTCGGTATCAAAACGATTACTGTCAAAACGCGGGATACAAAACGTGTAGTTGTTTGCCGTCAGGTGATTTAAGACCTTCGCAACAAAAAAACAGTTTAGATCACACTTCAAAGTCCACGACGCATTCGTATAACCGATCGCGACTGCAAAATTCGGAACATTATCGAACATCACACCTCGATAAGAATGGAGTCTTCCCGTCTCGATAAATTTATTGTCCGTCCAAATTTCCATACCGCCAAGTAGCTTAATTTTTAACCCTGTGGCCGTGACGATCATGTCGGCGGAAATTGTCTTTCCCGAAATCAGGCGTATGCCTTCAGGCACAAACTGCTCAATCGTGTCGGTGACGATCTCGACCCTTCCTTCGTTTATTGCGTCAAACAAATCGTTATCCGGTACAAGGCATAATCTTTGATCCCAAGGGTTATACGCCGGATCGAAATCGCGCTCATCGTATCTTTCGCCAAGGGTCTTTTCGATCTTCCGTTTTAGAAATCCCTTTATCTTCTGGGGATACCATCGCGAGATCGTATAGAAGGCGATATTTATCAGTATGTTTTTCCAACGCGATAGCATATGTGCTGTTTGACTGGGAAGAAACTTTCGCAGCGTGTTTGCGACGATATCTTCGCTCGGCAGATTCATTATGTAGCTTGGTGAGCGCTGAAGCATCGTAACCTTTGACGCCTTTTTAGCCAGTTCCGGTACGAGTGTCACGGCCGTTGCGCCGCTTCCGATGATTACGACTCGTTTACCGTCATAGTCAAAACTTGAGTCCCATTTTTGGGGATGAATGACCTTGCCTTCAAAAGTTTCGCTTCCGCGAAACTGCGGATTGTGACCTTCGTCATAATCGTAATAGCCGCTGCACATAAAGACAAACCGGCATTCTATTGTCCGCGCGGGATATTCTTCCGTTGGAGCGATAACGATCGTCCAGAGTTTTTCCTCTGAAGACCACGAAGCTTTTTCCGCCTTGTGATTAAATCTTATTTTCTTGTCGATGCCAAACTTTGCGGCAGTATCTTTTATGTATTGAAGTATTGCGGGACCATCGGCAATCGCTTTTGGGTTTTCCCACGGGTTAAACGAAAAACCAAGCGTGTACATATCCGAATCCGAGCGAATTCCGGGATATCTGAACAAATCCCAAGTGCCGCCCATCGAAGCTCGCCCCTCTAAAACGACAAAGCTCAAATCCGGACATTTGTCCCGGATGTGATACGCGGCCGCAATACCCGATAGTCCCGCGCCGATAATTACTACGTCAAATTTGGAATCTTGATCAGTCATTTACGCGATGGAAATCCAAACCGAATTCTTCGGAATTTATTATTGAGTCCGCAGGGCGGACGTTTGAAATTAGCCCGCTCGTTTACGGCTGGGTAAACTTTTCTTCGGCATTTATTGTTGAGTCCGCAGAGCGGACGTCTGAAACTAGCCCAATGTTTTACGGCTGGGTAAACATCCAAAATTTATTCCTAGCCCTGAAGGGGCGATAGATTCATGTATTTCTGTCGCCCCTTCAGGGATAGGAATGCTTCTGGCAAACATACCCCGCCATAAATGGCGAGGCTATTACCGGATGTGCCGCTGGCACAAACATCCAACTCGCGACTTCAACTATCCGATCCGTCAACAATTGCGATCTCTTCTTCCGTCAAACCATATAATTCATAAACCATTTGATCTATCTCGTGGTCGATCAAGCGCAGCAAGGTATTTTTTGAGGACTGCGTTTTGGATAAAGACTCATCCTTTTTTAGTTTCGTGCGAATTCAATCAAGGGCTGTATGTTTCCGAGGTCTGCCTGTTTGAGAGCATCAATATATTTCTTCCTCGTTTCATTCGGTTTTATCATATTTGAGCGATTCCATGAAAAAACTTCTCCATCGAAAACGGATTCGATTACTATGTCCGCCATCAATCGGGAGTGACGAGCGCACTGAGAATGAAGGAAACTATTGCGCACAACTTTGAATAGAGGCTACTTTGCCGCTTTTGCCTTGTTCCAAAGCAAATCCATTTCGGCAAGATCGACGTCTTCAAAATTCTTTTCATTGGATTTGAGTTCGTCTTCGATAAAACGGAAACGTTTTCTAAACTTTCGATTCGTTTTCTTAAGCGAATTTTCCGGTTCGACGCCTAATTTTCTTGCGAGATTTACCACGACAAAAAGCAGATCGCCGATCTCTTCCTCAATTTCTGCCTTATTTTTGCTTTTGATAGCGGATTTTAGTTCGTTTGTTTCCTCATCGAGTTTTTCAAAAACCTGATCAGCGTTTTCCCAGTCAAAGCCGACCTTTGCCGCCTTCTTTGTAATCTTATTTCCTTCGATCAGCGCCGGAAAGCTCTTTGGTACTTCGTCGAGAATTGATCCGTTGGTAAAAACCGTCTTGCCGCGCAACTTTTGCTCGGCTTTTTTTAGGTCGTCCCAATTATTGAGAACGTCATCAGCGGTTTCGAGCTTTTTGTCTTCGAATACGTGTGGATGACGAAGGATTAGTTTTTGTGTCACGCTTTCGACAACGTCGTCAATTGTAAAATCACCTTTTTCTTTTGCGATCGTTGAATGAAAAACGACCTGAAGCAGTACATCGCCGAGTTCGTCACGCAGGTTCGAGGTGTCTCCGGTTTCCGTCGCCTCCTGAATTGCGTCATAGGCTTCGTAAGTTTCCTCAAGAAGATATTGCGCAAGCGATTCATAGGTTTGCTCTCTATCCCACGGGCAGCCTCCGGGCGCACGCAGGCGAGCCATTACGTTTACTAGTTCGGCAAATTGTTTCGACATATCATTCGATTTTGAACTTTCTCGAGCCAAAATGCTACTATCAAACTACACAAATTAATAGGAAATAATAAAAAATATACAATGATTGGAAGAGACGAAGAACGGCACGAAGAAGAGCAAGATCTTAAGGTAATTGACAAGCGCAAATTTCATTCTGACGGTAGTTTGCGCGAAGGCGTGACGATTGAGAAAGAAGAATCGAAGCCGGAACCCGCGGTGACGAGCGACATAATCGAAACAGCTGAAGCCGCACCTCCGAAAACGTCGGATCAAGTTCGCCCGGCAGTGGACGAACCCTCAAATATAGATGACGTTACGGAAGAGGACATAATGAACGACGATGATCCTTCGAGCTTCATCAATTTTCTATCAACTTTGGTTACCAATGCAGCCGCCTCTCTCGGAGCGATGCCGCATCCCGTAACGGGTCAGAAAACTGTCGATCTCGATACAGGGAAATACTGGATCGACGTTTTGGCGATGCTTGGTGAAAAGACAAAAGGCAACTTGAATTCCCAAGAGCAGCGTCTGCTGGAAAGTATTTTGGCTGATCTACGAATGCAATATGTTGCGCTCACACGTGCATCGGAAGAAAAATTGAAAGCTCAGGCGGCAAAGAAATTTTCCTCGAAAGACGTTTTGGGAGGCTAGCACTCAAGTTTTCTGAGTTGTCTGAGTTAAGCGAGTTGGTTGGGTTAACGGATTTTCCTTAATCCAAAATGGCTACATTCAAAAAATTTGAAGAAATTAAGGTTTGGCAAAAAGCGCGTGAGGTCACGAAACGAATTTATTTAATTTCAAATAGAGAAAGATTTGCAAAAGACTTCAGCCTCCGTGATCAAATGAAGCGAGCAAGCGTTTCAATAATGGCAAATATCGCAGAGGGTCATAGGCGTCGAACGGGAAAAGAATTTGCAAAGTTCCTAAACATTGCTAGAGGTTCCGCAATCGAGCTGCAATCGCATCTTTATGTTGCATTAGATTTGGAATTCATAACTCAGGATGAATTCGCAGAAACCTATGAGATGTTAAATGACATTTCGAAGATGTCGGTTTCCCTGGCAAGGCACCTTCGGAACACTAGAGAGTGAATATTATTTTCACGATTTTGTAGGATGTTGTTCGCTCCGTTATTCGCAACTCTGCTAACCCGGTAAACTCCGTAAACTACTTGAATGAAACTTACCTTTTTAGGCACCGGCACTTCAACAGGCGTTCCATCGATCGGATGCGATTGCGAGACCTGTCTTTCTCAAGACCCAAAAGACAAGCGCCTGCGGGTTTCGATCCTTGTAGAGCACGCGGGAAAACAGATCCTCGTTGACACTTCGATAGATTTCAGACAGCAGGCACTTCGCGCCGGGATCAAAAGGCTTGACGCAATTTTGATCACACACTGTCACGTAGATCACGTTTTTGGATTGGACGACATACGCCCGCTTAATTTTCGGCATGGTGCGATCGGAGTTTATGCCAATGAAATTGCCTGGCAGGATCTAAGACGAATTTTCCGATATATCTTTGAACCGTCCCACTTCGGCGGCGGTTTGCCGCAGTTGATACCTCACACGGTTGTAAAAAATTCGCCATTCTCGATCGGGAAGGATCTGGAGATCACACCGCTCGAAGTTATCCACGGAAAGTTGCCGGTTGTTGCTTACCGCTTCAACGATTTCGCCTATGCTACCGATCTCAAAACTATTCCTCAGGATTCTAAAGATGGTTTGCGCGATCTGGATGTTTTAGTGTTGGATTGTGTACGTTTGAAACCGCATTCGACGCATCTCTGTTTGGATGAAGCGCTCTCGTATATCGAGGAGCTCAAACCAAAACGAGCGTTCTTAACGCACTTAAATCACGATATTATGTATGAACGCGAGAAACATCTACTGCCTGAAAATGTTGAATTTGGTTTCGATGGTTTGGTAATTGAATAAGGGTAGCGAATGGAAATGTAGTAAAAACGTAAAACAGGTTGTTAGCCTGTTTTGACAGACTAACAGTCTGTCTTACCTGTAAGCACACCTTTCCGTGTCAGATCGAAGTTGCCTCTGTATAAACGTCTTCAGTTCGCACGATCATCTTGTCCAAACTAAAATTCTCACTTGCTGATTCCTGTCCTTCGCTACCAAGCATTTTACGCTTTTCGCCATTTTCCAAAATATTGCATACGTTTTCGGCAATATTTACGGGATTTTTGATTTCAGCCAGCAACCCGCTTTTGCCATGTTGAAGCAATTCTTTTGCGCCGCCAGTTTCGGTTGAAACCACAGCCGTTCCCGAAGCCATTGCCTCCAATATCGCCAAGCCGAAACTCTCCGAGTGCGATGGTGAAACAAATACATCTAACGCGGATAAAAACGGTGTCGTATCTTCGATCCAATCCAAAAATGTGAATTGCTTTTCGAGATCAAAAACCTTCACCAACCGCTTTAATTTCCTTCGGTAATTTTGATCAATTGAATTATCGACGCCGACTACTACAAAATGCGCGTCGGGAAATGTTTTGACGATTTCGCCTGCAGCAATAACAAAATCCTCTTGTCCTTTTAGTTTCTTTAATTCGCCGAGAGTTCCGACAACCGGGGCATCAAACGGAATGTTCCGCTCGAAACGGAATTCTTCTCTTAGTTTTTTTTGATCGACATTGGAAAATTTTTCGACTTCGATCCCGTTTGGTACACAGACGATTTTTTCTTTTGGAAACGTTTTTTGTAGATTCGCTTCGACCGCAGAAGAAACCGCAATTGCTTTTGAAACATTATTGAGCACAAGCTTGTGCAGTTTTTTCATCGGGAAAAGTACGTGGCGGGTGATCACCAATTTTGTTTTTGGCTGCAGCCTGACGGCGAGGCTCGCCGGCGGGTAATCGCGCGCGAGATGCGCGTGGAGGATATCAATTTCGTACTCTTGCAAAAAACGGGAAATCTTATGTGCTGACCAGACATCGAGTGAATTTCTAAGTGCGGTGTGAAGAATATTTCCCGACGGAAGAAAATCGAGCTTGTCCTCATACTCATTTTCCTCGCGGAGTGCTATAAAAAGTTCGTGCCCCTTAGAGTGTAAACCTCTACACAAATCGATCAGATGTTTTTCGCCGCCGCCGAAATGTTTTGCAGAAGAGATCTGGAGGATACGCATTTAGCATATATTAGTCGGTAATTGGGATTTGGTAAATCGATCAGGCAAAAAGCACGGGATTCCCCGGGGAAATGCACCGTTAAGCAACTTGGATTCCAAAAGAAATTCTGGGCAGTTCGTAAATCCAATTCATGGATTTACTACAATTTTAGATTGGAAGATTGAGATTTACTCAAAAAAAGTGCGCTTTCCGAAGAAAACGCACTGGAAGTTTTTATCAATTGTTGCTTAAGATCAGAAATTGAATCGTGCCGCAAATTGAATTTGCCGTTCGCGAAAGATTGAATTTCCAGCTTCACTCGGGACTCCAAAGGTTGATCCGTTGTAGGTTAATCTGCTTACGCCGGCGGTGGTAGATATGGTATAAGCAGACGTTCCTACATTGGTAATATTCTGACGATTGAAGATATTAAAACCCTCAGCAAAAATTTCCACATTTGCCGTTTCCGTTAGATGAAAACGTCGCGAGAGTCTCAAATCCACGTTAAATGAATAAGGAAGACGAAACGTATTCGGCGGTAAATTCGGAAGGCGATTTGCCCCGCCCGCACCGAGAATACCCGTGCTTATTCCGGAAGGAGCATTTCCACTTACGCCCGCTGAATAAGGACGACCGGATTGTATGGTCACAATCGGCGAAATCGTAAAGCCGCCCAAGACCGCCCTTCCTACGCTTGAATCATTACCAAGACCAAACAGCGTTTTCGGGGAATAAACGGCACTTGCCACGAAGCGATGCGGAATATCCAGACTTGACGTTCCATAATCAAGGTCTGGATTATTCGGATCAAGCGGAACGTTGGGATTTGTAAACGTTTGCGACGTCTGACCATTATCTTCGGCGTCAGAAAGAGTATAACTCGCCTGAACTTGCAGACCATTGGTTAAACGACGATTCACCTGAAAAACCAAACCGTAGTAATCGGATCCGATTGTATCTCTGATTTCGGTTATACGGCCAAAATTTGCATTCGGGCGAGAACCCGTGTACCGGGGCGTCGTTAATGTTTGACCGTCAAATGGTCCCCCTACGAACGTGTAAATAGTGGTAGCGCTCGGCAACGGCAAATTCGTGTCAACAAAAGTTGGCAGGTTTCTTCCGATGCTTAGCAAACCGGAAACAGAAACTACCGTGTTTTTCGCGATAAGACGCTCTACAATCACGTCCATTTGATGAATCATTGGATTCTGCATGCCGTCTTTGAAAACAACAATATCAGGACGACTACCGGCGGCATTTGGCGGACTTGCCAAAACATTCGGATAAACCGGTGAACCGGCTTGAGCAGGTAGCAAGCTAAATTGAACTTGACCTGCAGAAACTCCGGTATTTGTTATCGCATTGGAAATCGTCGAATTGATCAATCTACCGTAGTAAAGTCCGTACCCGCCTCTAACTGAGGTTTTTCCATCGCCCGTCGCGTCAAGTGCAAAACCAAATCGCGGACCGAAGTTGTTTTTGTCGGACGGGAATTGTGACGTTCGAGACTCAAGGGAATTTGGTATCTGCGGATCAGGCAGGCTTTGCAATTCGTATCTCAAACCAAAGTTTAAGGTCAATCTCGGGGTCAAACGCAAATCATCTTGAACGAAAAAGTTATAGTCGTTTGTCGCAAACTTGAAGGCGGTCGGACCAAATCCCTGGTTAAAACTCGAATAACGTTTTAAAGCGGGATTAGCAAAATCGGACAAAAATTCGACAATGTTTGAATAACTGTACGCCCCTGCATTTTGAAACAGGTTGTCCAGTAGATCAGAAACGTGGTTGAAATCCCCGCCGAATTTTAGGGTGTGTCTTCCGCGAATAACAGTTGTAGAATTAGCAAACTGTATCCGTCTCTCATCTGGATATGCCGTCCTGTCAAGGAAGTTCGGTTTGCCAAAGGTAAATCCGCCTGTGCCAATTGCTACCGATGGTGAAAAACCATTAGCTGTCGTTGGTTCACCCGGTGCCGGTGGTTGACCAAATTGCTGTTCCAAATCTCTTGAGTATTGAAAACGTGCTTCATTCAAAACTGTGGGGCTAAATGAAGAATTCAGACGGGCGTTGAAGGTGTCGAGCGTAACTTTGTCATCGCCGAAACTCGCGATTCCTCTCGTAACAACCGCTTGCGATTGCACTCCCGCCGGAGATTCAGCACGCAAACGATTATAAACCGCTGAAAAACTATGCTTATCGTTTATTATCCAGTCTATTTTCGGTAACAACAAAAGCTGGTCGGCTCGACGATTTACCTCGCCATTCAAGCTCTGAAGAAAATTTATGCCCGAGCTGATTTGAGCCGATGTGACGCCCCTGCTGGTCAGGGTCGCTGTCTGGGCCGCGGTTAAATTGTAAAAGGTGAGAGAGCTAGGAGCTGAAACGCCTGGGAAACTGCGCCGTTGCTGATCGTAACTGAAAAAGAAAAACAGCTTATCTTTTGCGATCGGGCCACCTAGAGAGCCTCCAAATTGGTGCCTGATGTCTTCGGGCTTCAATCCGACGACCTGATTTCCAGTTGGAGTTGAAATTGTCTGAAAAGCGAATGCGTTACGGGCGCCAAACTTATTGTTACGCAAATAATAAAATGCTGAGCCGTGGAATTCATTCGTTCCGCTTTTCGTAACCGTGTTAACCACACCGCCGGCAGCACGACCAAACTCGGCCGAGTAATTCGACGTATTAACCTGAAATTCGCGTACTGCATCCTGACTTATCGAGGAGCTAATTCGTGTCCTTCCCCGCTCTTCAGAAAAGAAAGCCTGGTTGTTATCTCCACCATCAACGGTGCTGTTATTTAACAACCCGGAAATACCGCGAAAGCTAATTAAGCCAAACGCGCCGTCCGGAACAACGCCAGGAGTAAGCAAAACAAAACTCGAAGCGCGCCGCCCATTGATCGGCAGTTCGCTAATTGATGTTTGATTAATATTAGTTGAGAAATCCTGTTGGACTGTATTGATGACCGGCGCTTCCGCGGTAACATCCACGGTAGCACTGGTTTCGCCAATACTTAGCTGGATCTCGAGCGGTGTGATCTTTCCAACCTCTACCACAACCCTTTCCTGTTTAAACTGGGAAAAGCCTTGGACAGAAGTTTCAACAGAGTAAATACCCGGTTGCAGATTCGTGACACGAAAGCCACCATCGTTGCTGGTTGTTGCATTAAGTATGTTATTTGTTGCAATATTTGTGACAGTCAATGTTGCATTAGGTACGACCGCTCCCTGCGGATCGGATACTTTGCCGGTAATCGCACCGGTAACACTGGATTGCCCAAATATTTGACCAATCCCTAAAAGCAAAGTGAAAATTGCTAAATATAGAAATTTTAACGAAACTTTTCCAATCATTATTTTTGCCTCTTTTAGTTAATAAAATTTAATTGCAAAACAGTAAATTGTCCTGCGTCTAAAAAGCTGAATCACAAACTCTCCGATTATCCTGAATTTTGGATTTTTCTTTCAATTTCTGGTTGTATTTATCGTACAAAAATTTTGCATTAAACCCATCCGACACCGAATAAAATAATCAAACGAAAGCTAAATGCTGAGAACGCACACCTTCAGGGTTTTTCAGTGCCTACATGCAAAACTGATCATAAATTGAAATGTATAATTTAGGTTGTCAACGTAAATTACAGGCAATTTTAGTTCCCAAAAATTCTGGAATCCATGATAGAAAACTACAGATTAATTCACTAATTAGTTACGGGAATGTTAGGATTCAAAGAATTCGGAATTCCCGATATTTTGACTCTAAATCGACCACGAAAATACCCTTAGTTGACGAGAATACCCTGGGTGCAGGTTTGAGCTTTAAAAAGTTATAGTTAACAGACGCTAGCAACCGTCTTAAAATTTGTTTCATCATATCGCCCACTAGTTTTTAGATCTAAGGTTTTTGATCAGGGAGGTTGAGGTATGGCAAACAAAGGTTTTACAGGCATTACGGAGGCATCACAGGTACCGACAAGGATTTGGGCAAACTTAAAAGCGCAGGTTAGCTGGGTAGATTCAGTGAGCGGAGAAAAGATCTCGACATTTGGCTTGACCGAGCATGTAGGAGAATCGAGTGCTCTGGTTAACATTGATCTACTGCCGGCGGTGGGAAGCGTTGTTGAGCTACGCCTATTTGACGATAAAAAAACGATCGTCGAAACGACAACCGAGGTAATTCGGGTCGAGCGTGATCCCGGAAAACCGCTTGTTGCTCTTTCAGTTGTGAGCAATTTTGCGACCTGGAAGCAAAAGGCGATGGATGCGGCCCAGGCTTGGGTTACGCGAAATTGGAAGATCAATTACAAGGAAGAATACGCAAATTAACAAAATCGCGAACAAGGGATCGGGTCGAAGTTGAGGTAGTTATCTAGACGACTTTATTAGTTGTTTAACACGAGTTTCGACCTTATTTTGTATCTTGATAAGATTTTCTGCGCTATTCGCCTCGAATCTTAGAACCAAAAGTGCTTGGGTATTCGAAGGCCTCACCAAACCCCATCCGTTTTGAAATTTTATCCTCGCTCCATCTATCGATATAACATCATTCGTTTTAGAAAACTCTTCTGCAATCTTTCGAGCGATCAGAAATTTATCTTCTTCGCGGCATTCGATTCGGATTTCGGGCGTTGAGTAAGTCTTCGGAAGGTCGGATAAAAGCTTTGAGAGTGATTTGTCGGTTTTTGAAAGAATTTCGAGAAGCCTTCCGCCCGCATAGCACGCATCGTCGAAACCGTAATAACGATCCGCAAAAAATATATGCCCGCTCATTTCGCCGGCAAGCGCAGCCGCAGTTTCTTTCATCTTCGCTTTTATGATCGAATGTCCGGCTTTGCACATTACGGCTGTTCCGCCGAGTCTTTCGACCTCATCAAACAAGATCTGCGAGCATTTAACCTCTCCGATAACCGTCGCATTCGGGTTTTCTTTCAGAACTTCGCGCGCGAAAAGCGTCGTTAATTCATCGCCCCAAATGATCCTTCCGGTTTCATCCACCACAGTAATTCGGTCAGCGTCTCCGTCAAAAGCAATTCCCAGATCGGCTCCCGAATTGACAACCGTTTCTATCAAATCCTGCAAATTTTCCTCAACTGCCGGATCGGGCGGGTGATTTGGAAATCTCGAATCGGGTTTAGTATGAAGCTCAATGACCTCGCAACCCAGGTTTCTATAAACCGGAACCGACGTTACTCCGCCCATTCCGTTTCCGGCATCGATGGCGATTTTCAATTTGCCGTGCCCGATCAAAATTTTCGAAACAATATCTTTGACGTAATTATCGAGCACCGAGCGACTTTCGACGTTTCCTTTACCCGCCTCAAAATTTCCCGAAACTGCTATCTGCTTTATTTCCTGAATTTGCTCTCCAAAGAGCGTCTCCTCGCCAAGGCAGATCTTAAATCCATTATGATCAGGAGGATTGTGCGAGCCGGTGATCATCACGCCGCCATCGATATTTTTTGTATGAACCGTATGGTACAAAACCGGCGTCGGTACCATTCCGATTAAAACTGCATCGCAACCCGTTTCGTTCAGGTTCTTAACGAGAATTTCGCAAAATTCCGGTGAGGATTCGCGGGCGTCATATCCTACAGCGATTACCCGCGCGTTGTTTTGTCTGAAAAATGTGCCGATGGCTTTAGAGACAGTTTCGACAATCTCCGGCGTCAACTCTTTGCCAACAGTCCCGCGTATGTCGTATTCCCTAAAAATATTCATCGAAGATGCTTTCTTAGAAATGAGATGATCTTGTAGCCGTCGAGGTAAACCCAAGGTTTTTCGCCAAGAGTGTAATGCCCGCATGGAATTGATACTTCATCGTGCTTGATGTTGTATTTATTTAGCGCGTTCATCGTGTCGCGTGAGAGATCGATAGGAAAACTCAGGTCGTAAAGCGTGTAAATATAACGCTGCGGACGCTCGGGGAGAGACGCAAGTTTCTCCATATAAGCCATCGGTGAAACGGGCAGCCAACATGTGCGCAGATCTTCTAAGGCTATCTTATCTTCCAATCCTTCTTTTACGTGATAGGTTGAAAGTCCGCGCCAAACCACGTCCGCTACGTAACCCGAAACGTGATTATAGACAGAAGCCTCAATGGTTTCATCATGGACAAAAGCCAGAAAACCGACACATGACCCGATACTGGTTCCGACTAAACCGACGCGTTCGTATCCATCTTCTTTTAGCCATCTGACCGCCGCTTTTGTATCTAAAACGGCCTGTCGAATCGATTCGATAGTTCGTCCGACATTTGGCGACACGAGATAATCTGCCCGCTCAAGCTCGGGCGGCATTCGCTCTTCGTGGTACGGCAAAGTAAGCCGAAGCGCGGACACGCCAAAGCGGTTGAAAAACTTACATAGATCAAAATAACTTCCTTCTTTTGCGTTCCAATGCGGAAGCACAACAACGGCGGCCTTTTTATCGTCAACGTGTGGAAAAAGTTTTGCCCGCGCCAAATTGTTTTCGGCAGAATGCGTTGTCTTAGAGCTCGTCCAAGTTAGAACCTCTTCGCCGCGCTCGAATTCAAAATCAATTCTTTCCCGAAGCGCGAAAAACTCATCGCTGTTTTTTAGAACAGTTTTTGAATGATCAAGGAAAACAGCGAGAGGATCCGCGCCATTTGAATCAGGTTTTACAAACTCCGTGCCCCATTCAAACGGACGTACAATGCGATTGTCATTCAACATCGCAAAATATCTTTCCCGCTTGTGCATCCAACGCTTAAGCATAAGTTGTTTATGGTAGAGAAAATGCTCGTATGTCGCAACCCTTCATCCGCGCGCGCTGACATTGGTGAATGTCCACGTCTTACGCGCGATTCGGGATGAAACTATTTTATCCTTTGTGTCCTTCGCGGTTAAGATTCTTTCCAAAATCTGCGTTCATCACATTTTTCCGCCGAGGAAAATGAAACAGCATTCCGAAAGTTCCCAAGATCATCCATGCGAAGAAATATTGATACGCGGCAATAAATGCGAGCATTATTCCAAAGATGGAGACCGATTCACAGAGTGCGCATCCGGTGATCATTGCCGTTTGAACAAAGCCGACGTTTTGCTCGCTAATCGCTTGTTCCAAAAATCTTTTTTTTAGAACGAATGAAAGAGCCAAATTGAAGGCGGCGGCAACGGCGAAGATTATAATGATCAACGAATTCTGATCGAGTATTGGTTTTGTAAAATCAAATTCAAATACCTTTGGTTCAACGAAATAGACCATCAGCAGAAGAGCAAACTGCGACATGAAAAGCCCGAGCCAAATAATAAGCAAGTTTTTATAGATCGCTTCCGTCGATACATTTTCTTGGTTCATCGTATTTATTCTGTGGCTTCGATCTCTTCTTCCAGAAGTTGTCTCCGGTAAAGATCGGCGTATTCGCCATTTAATTCGAGTAATTCGTTGTGGCTTCCGCGCTCGATTATTTCGCCGTTATGAAGTACACAAATGAGATCGGCATCTTTTATCGTAGAAATTCTATGCGAGACGATCAACGTTGTGCGGTCGGTGCGTACATCGCGGAGTTCGTGGAGAATTCTTTCTTCCGTGAGAGTGTCAACTGCGGAAAGGGAATCGTCGAGAATAAGGATTCGCGGATTTCGCATTACGGCTCGTGCGATCGCAGTGCGCTGTTTCTGACCGCCTGAAAGCGTTATCCCGCGCTCGCCGACGAGCTGCTGATACCCGTTTGGAAACGCGCGAATATCCTCCGTCATTCCGGCAACCGCTGCGGCTTTTTCGACGGAAATTTTACCGCTGAGACGCTGAGTCGTTGAGGGTTTTTGGAATTTAATCAAATCCGAAGTAGTTTCTTTGCCAATCGCCCTCTCTGTGCCTTCGCGTCTCTGCGGTTCCATTTCAACACCAAATCGGATATTCGCTTCAAGGGTATTGCTAAACAAGAATGTCTCCTGCTGGACAAAGCCTACCGAGCGCCTGAGTTGTTTCAAGGGAAATTTACGGACGGGAATTCCATCAACAAAAATCATATCCTCCTCAGTATCCATCAGACGCGGGATCAAACTTACTAGAGTAGATTTTCCGCTTCCGGTTTTTCCCACAAAGGCGACTGTCTTCCCTTGCTCAATTTCGAGGTTGATGTTTTTGAGTGTCGGCGTTCCATTATAAGCAAAATTTAGGTTTCGGAATTCAATATTCCCTTTGATTTTCGGTTGTTCGCGAACATCGGACGCGTCATTAATCGTCGGCTCGGTTTCAAGGATGAC
The DNA here is from genome assembly GCA_041746475.1 of Pyrinomonadaceae bacterium. Classification (GTDB taxonomy): domain Bacteria; phylum Acidobacteriota; class Blastocatellia; order Pyrinomonadales; family Pyrinomonadaceae; genus Aridibacter. The sequence goes on from JBGTGX010000077.1 coordinate 24,256, forward strand.
ATTGAAACGTTTTAGGCTCGCAGTGCCGCGTTGATAAAGATTTACGACGTATCCCAACGCGATCAAATACCAGATCATTCGCTGAAGATACAAGATGAAAGCCGTAAACTGCCCCGCCGAAAGTTCACCGCGAACAGCCATAGGCACGCCAATCGCGACAATTATCACAAAGCTCAAACCGATAAAGAAAAACAACAGCGGGCGCATTGCCGCCGCATATTTTACAAGCTGAATATTTTTCTTTGCGTATTCGACGTTAAGCGTTTCAAATTTTTCGATCTCTGCATCTTCCTGCGCAAAGGCGCGTATGAGGCGCGCGCCAGACAAGTTTTCCTGGGCGCGGGCTGTGATTCCCGAAAAGAATTCCTGAATCTTTTCAAAACGAACGTGTATTTGCTGCCCGAGATATTTGACGGTTAGCGAAACGAAAGGAAGCGGAATGAGCAGGAAAAGAGTCAGCCTGACCGAAATACTGAACATTATCGGCAACACGACGGCGAGTGCAAAGATCGCTTGAAATGAATATAGAATCATGGGACCTACGATTTGACGTATCGCGCCAAGGTCGTTTGTCGCTCGAGCCATCAGATCGCCGACTCGGTTGTTTTCAAAATATTCAAGCGGTTGATCGATCAGTGCATCGTAAAAATCCCGACGCATATCATATTCGATGTGGCGGGAGGCGTTTATCAAGAGTCGCCGTTGCCAGAAAAGAAAGATCGAACCCGTCGCGCTGACGCCTAGTATCACTAAAGGATAAAAGATCACGTTATTCCGGGTGAGGTTTGTAGAAAGCGAATCGATCGCCAAACCGATCAAATACGGGATCAGAAGATTGAACATCATTCCGAATAAAATACACATTACCCCGCCGATGACATCCCAGCGGTAGGGTTTGAAATAACGCGCAAATTTTCGAAGTTCTTCCATTTAAACTTTTGTGTAAGAAGATAGCGCCGTCGCGACAAGCTTCCCATCTTCATTCACGACCTCGGCGGAAATGGTTGAGATGCGTTTTCCTGCCTTTATTAACTTTGCAGCGCAGACGGTCGTTTCATTCATTACGGGGCGCAAGAAATGAACTGTGAGATCGATCGTCGAAGCTTTTTCGCCTTCGGCTAAAGTCGTGACCAATGCAAATGCCATGGCGGTATCGATCAATGAAGCGGTTGCGCCCCCGTGAAGCAGTCCGTGCGGTTGACGAAGCTCGTCACGCATTTTTAGGCGGACGATGGCTTCGCCCGGATGTAGATCGACAAGTTCCATTCCGAGAAGCTGGACATACGGAATTGTCTTGAATAACTCGTGTGCCTGCGTTTTCTTGTCTTCTTCGATCATTTATTTTTTGTCGTTTGTTCCCGATAATCATCCGGCAAAACGAAGAGCTTTTCCGGCGCTTCGGGTTTGAAATCTTTGATCTCTATCGAATAAGTCAATTCTTTCTTACCACCCGAAACACTGTAAAACTCCTGCTTCATCGGAATCTGTAATTTTTCGTCAATAAATATCACAATTTCTGATTTTTTCGAATCATCGATAGTTACGCGGTATTTCGCAATCCCGCTTTCAATTCCGAGGCTCTCGAATTTCGCTTCTCTTTTTTCGTTAAGCCATTTGGTTGTAAGGAAATTCTTAAGCTCGTCCGGTTTTCCATTGTTGTCTTCATATATTTTCTCGAGATAGGTCCTATTTCCTTTATTTATGACGAAATGTTTGCCATCCGCGGATTCTAATAGTGTCGTTTCATTTTCCTCGCCAAAATTAAATGTCAAAAGATTTGCGCGTTCATTCTTTGCAACGAAGTGCTTTTTCTCGTTTTTTCCGCCGTTTAAGAATGTCTTTATTACAATTTCAGCTTGATAAATGCGGGGTTCTTGTGTCGAAAATGGGGCTGTTTGTTTTCCTTGACTTTCGGGTTCCAGCTGATTCGGTTTTTCACTTTCCGTTTGCCAAAAACGGCAGGTCGAAAAAAGCAAAATTGCCGCAAGGGCCAGAAAGAAAAACTTGGTATAATTTGACGAAAACATTGGCGAAATGCGATTTTAACACAATGGCCGAAAGCGTAAGAAACCCACAAACTCGAAATCATGCACGCGAAATTGACCTGCGAAAAATGCAGCTGCAATATATCGCCGGCGGTCTCTGTCTGCTCCCATTTTCGCCGTTTCTATATATTCAGGGACAATATACACGCTGGAAAGTCGGGCGTTTGCCCGATGCGGGAGGTGAGAACTCGGGCTTTGTCGGAGAAGGAAGCGAAACGCTAAAACTTCTTGCGATTGGAGAATCTACCGTCGCGGGCATCGGAGCAGAAACACACGCAGATGCGCTCACCGGGCAATTCGGCAAACATCTTGGAAAAAGACTCGGAAAACGTATCGAGTGGCACGCATATGGTGTCAGCGGAATCACGATCCGGCGGGCGATAGAAGAACTTCTTCCAACGATTCCTCAAACCGAATTCGATTTCATCGTGATCGCACTTGGAGCAAATGATGTTTTTAAAATAAGCAGCCCGGAAGTTTTCCGGAGGGATTTAAGCGAACTGCTTGGATTGTTGCGAAAACGTAATCCGCGGGCGAAAATGTTTTTGGCAAACGTCCCGATGGTTCGGGATTTCCGCGCTCTCCCAAATCCTCTCCGCTATATACTTTCACGACTCGCAAAACTTCATCATTTCAATGCCAAAGATCTAATCGCCACAATGGAAAATGTTTATTATTTTGACGACGTCAACCGTGTCGATGACGATTTCTTTAGCGACGGAATACATCCGTCAGCGAAAGGCTATGATCTCTGGTCGGAGGCAATGGTTGAATGGTTTTTGGGCAAGATCGGTAGGCTTAAGGGGATTGTGAAAGTTTACGGATTAGATTAGACGCGTTGTAGAACGGGCTGTTAGCCTGTTTCTTTACCGCGGAATTATGCTCCACTGAACAGGCTGACAGCCTGTTTTACATATGAAAGAAATTGACCTCGATTCCCTCACAGGCCTCCTTGCTGCTCATACAGAATGGATCATCGCCGGTGAATTCGGGAAAACATTTGCAATTCAAAACACCGAAATGGAAATTGAAACCGGGCACGACAAAGTGCTTTTCAGTTTTCTTGATGACAACGGATATCGGACATGGAGGGTTGTTCACGCCCGGTATGAGAACTCCAAAATCTTACTCGATCTTGTGCGAAACTTTTCAAACGAGGAAACAAAAATCCAGCTAATTCCGCGTGCCGCCGCAGCGCAATTAAGGGACGCAGTCGAAATTGCGCGACTTGAAAAAGCAACCAAGATAGCAAATTTAATAATTTCCCAGATCAAAAATACAAACCTTGTTCGTGTCGAACTGAATAAAGAAAACGGACGATTTGCGCAAATCGTGATCAAGCCAAAAATGGGAAATGACATCGCGGCATTGTGTGATGTTTCAGAAAAGGTTCCCATCGAAGGGATCTTGACAATCGGGATAATGTGGCTTTCGAGGCTTCAAAGAAGAAAGAAAAATCCGATCGACGATATATGGATTTTTAGCCGAAAAAGAAAAGCGACCGCACTCCGAAAACTTCACGCGTGTCTGAGTGAAAACTGGAAAAGCAAGATCAGGATTTTTCAGATCTTTACAAAAAGCGGTGAACCCAGAATCGAAGAGCTGAAAACTCTCAAGATTTCGGGGCTTTGGCGATTCAAACCAACGAAACTTACGCCAGTTGCGAATCGCAGCTTGACCGATATTTCAAATGAGATCGTAAGGCTCGCGCCAGAGCGGATAGATCACGTTTTTTCTAAAAGCGGCGAAACATTGCGCTATCTCGGTATGCCTTTTCTGCGTGTCAGGGAAATATTCGGTGAGGAGAAAGCGTGGTTCGGAATCGAACGAAAACGCCGGGCGCTTAACGAGGAAACACACGAGGATTTTTATGAGTTGGTAGAGAATCTAAAGATTTATCGTTCGCATAAATCGCCGAATCGTTTCCACCTTTTTTATGACAACGCTCCGGAAGCATGGCTCGAATCAATTCTCAAAAAGAATATAAACCTCCTCGACGAAAATCTGATCCTTTCGCCGATCTACAATCAGTTTCGCACGTCCCGGGATAAGATCGATCTTCTTGCACTACGCAAAGACGGGCGTCTTGTGATTATCGAACTCAAAGTTTCTCAAGATCGCGAAATGATATTTCAAGCGGTCGATTATTGGAGAAAAATCGAACACCAGAGAAGAAAAGGAAAACTTGACGACGTGAGTCTTTTTGGCGAAAAGAAGATTGCCGATAAACCCGCGATCATATATTTGGTCGCGCCCGCATTGAGCTATCATCCGGATCTGAAGTTTTTATCGAAAACTATTTCTGACGAAATTGAGATATTTAGATTCGATCTTGCAGAAAACTGGCGCAATGAAATAAGAGTCCTGGGACGAAAACGCATCTGATTGAATGCTTTTTTCGCAACGTTTGGTGAATTGTTTTCATCTGACACGAGTTATCGATTAAACATTTAATCTACAAGGTCAATTTCACAGAAGATTTAATATAGGAGTAAAAAGTATGAGAAAAGGATCAGCCAAATTTTTAGGCATATTGGGAAGTTTTGTTCTAGTCTTTAGTTTATCAAATGCAATTTCAGCTCAAGGAAAGAGCGGCAACAAAGGAAAGAAAAAAACCAGTATCAATAGCGGAAAATCTACCGACACCGAAAACCGCGGTAAATCGGCCAACAAAAGAAACTCGAATACATCAAATAGAGATGACAGGGATTCGCGGAATCGTGATGATTACGACGACGATAATAATCGTTACCGCGGAAATGATCGTCGTTGGAAAAATGACAAACGCGGTGATAGATACAATGACGAGAATTATAGAGCGCAGGGCAAATCAAACCGTTTCAGAGGGTTATCAAAGAAAATTGGTATGTCTCCGGAAGATGCGCAGGATTGGTACGAGCGGGAAAAAGATCGCAATCCCAATTTAACTTACGGGCAATTTGTCGCAGCAAACATGGTCGCTCGAAAAAATCATTCAAGCCGTCCGCGGCTTACGACAGAAGCGATATTGGATAGATTGGAAGGCGGACAAAATTTTGGACAAGCGGTAAAAGATCTGGGTTTAAAAGGTGACAGATACGAAAACGAGAGAAGGCGAATAAGACGCGAGCTCGAGGGCGGAAATTATAATGACAGAGACGGTAGGAATCGTGATGACCGCTATGATTATCGAATCGGATGGTAACTTTTACGGGTAAACTATTCTTTAGGCAATTCTAATTTCTGAGTTGCCTTTTTTATTTGTTGTGCAATATGAATTTATATCCGATCCCGCGAACGGTCATTAGTATCTTCGGTTTTGAAGGGTTTTCTTCGAGATATCTTCTAAGACGAACAATAAAATTATCAATCGCCCGGGTATCCGTTTCTTCGTGCAAACCCCAAACCTCCTCCAAAATTTCTTTTCGTGATACGGCTTTGCCCTCTTTTTCAATAAGGTGCTTTAGCAGCTTCGCCTCCATTAGCGTCAGGCGAATCTTTTCATCGCCAGTAGACAATTCGAGATTTGCGAAGTCAAAAGTCTTATCATTGATCGAAAAAACATCGATGGATTCGCCGGGAGCGTTTGACCATTTTTGCCGTCTTAGAAGTCCTTTTAAGCGCGCGAGGAAGATATCTAATTCGAATGGTTTTGGAAGATAATCGTCCGTTCCGGCTTCAAATCCCAAAAGCACATCTTCGGGGCGGCTTCGCGCAGTAAGCATTAGAATTGGGGTAAAATTCTGCGCTTCCCGCATTCGTTTTGCTACTTCGAAACCATCAACCTTTGGCAGCATTACATCTAAAACAACCGCGTCAAAATAATTATTCGAATCAAGTAGTTTTTCGAGGGCAATCTCTCCATCGGGAGCGATTTCAGCATCAAAACCTTCTTCTTCGAGATTAAAACGCAGCCCGTCAGCGATATGTTTTTCGTCTTCGACGATCAAAATTGTGCTCATGCCGAGAATAGTTTACCGAGTTGTTCATAGGAAACAAAAGGATGGTTTTGCTATTCTGAGGCTCGCATTGCTTGCTTTGGTTCTTGAATCCAATTGACTAAGACGCTGAGGTTTTTTGAAGGCGTATCTTGTTCATCGTTAACCAACAGAAAATTTGACCGTCCGGTGAGATATCAACACTCCTCATAAACAAATCGCACCAACCTGTCTGGCGTCTGCTTGTCACTGTCCGACAAGGCACCAGCAACTCAATTATCCTAATAGTGGTATCGTCGATTGGCTCTTTTCTGCAAATTGCACTCAAAAATTGTATCTATTTTTCGGCGGAACGTTTACCATAAACCAGAAACCAACTACATAATTTTTTATTTAGCGGGGCTTGGTGTATTTTCGCCACTGTTTCCGCCTTAACAATTATAAGCGAGAAGGTCGCCAATGATTTTAGAAACCAGGAGAAAGAATAATGAACATTAACGAAGAAAAATTAAATACCCTGCTAGGTAAGTTTGTCGGAGATCTGGGTGCGACGATGTCCGCGGGAACGATCGTGATCGGCGAAAAACTTGGACTCTATAAAGCAATGCGAGATGCGGGAAAAGCAATTACGTCGCAAGAGCTCGCTGATCTCACAAACACGAAAGAGCGATATGTGCGCGAATGGCTCAATTCGCAAGCTGCAAGCGGTTATGTCGAATACGATGCGGAAAGCAAAAGCTATTATATGACGGACGAACAAACCTTTGTAATGACCGACGAAACAAGCGCCGCATATTTGCCTGGTGCATTCATTCTCGCTACCGCAGCTTTACAGGCCACTCCGAAAATTGTCGAGCGATTTAAGTCGGGTGAGGGTTTAGGTTGGCACGAGCACGACCACGATCTTTTCTGTGGAACCGAATTGTTTTTCCGCCCGGGCTACAGCGCTCATTTGGTAAGCGAATGGATTCCGGCTTTGAACGGCGTTGAGGACAAACTTCAGGCAGGAGCGAAGGTTGCGGATGTTGGTTGCGGTCACGGTGCTTCCACAATTTTGATGGCGCAGGCATTTCCTAACTCTCGTTTTTACGGATTTGATTATCACGAGGATTCGATTTTGGCTGCGCGAGCGCAAGCTGAGGCAGCAGGCGTTTCTGATCGGGCTACATTTGAAGTTGCAAAAGCAGCCGAATATCCCGGGAGCGATTATGATTTCGTGACTACTTTTGATTGTCTGCACGATATGGGCGATCCGGTCGGTGCATCTGCGCACGTAAAAAACAGTCTCGCGAAAGATGGAACTTGGTTGATCGTTGAACCATACGCCGGCGACACACCCGAGAGCAACCATAATCCTATCGGAAGAATTTTCTATTCGGCATCGACCCTCATCTGCACTCCCGCTTCGCTTTCGCAGGAAGTTGGTCTGGCGCTCGGGGCGCAAGCCGGTGAGCAGCGTTTAAGAGAAGTTGTAACCGAAGGCGGTTTTAGCTCACTCAGACGCGCATCCGAAACGCCATTTAACATAATTCTTGAAGTTAAGTAGTTTTTCGGAGGAAGGGAAATGGGCAGAAGTAGGTGAGAAATCGCCTGCTTTTTTTTCTGGGGAATGTCCTGTTTCACAATTTGAATCCGTCTTAGTAAGCGAGTGGAAAAGAACACTCAATTTATATGCAACATAAAATGGAGAAATAATAATGACACAACAAACTGCAACAACAGAAAAAATAGTAAACGGCGTAAACGTTACACAATTATTCGAAACGATTGAAGCGATCGGTGGTGAGAAAGACATCGCGAAGTTTAGCTTTAAGGCTTCGAATAAATGGAGTAATGGCGCGAAGAATCAAACAACCGTGAAAGATTTCTACGGCGCATGTGAAACACAAACACGCGAGACACCATTTGTATTTCAAAAAGATGAGCCGCCGATTCTTTTAGGTCAGGACGCAGGTGCAAACCCGGTCGAATATCTTTTCGCCGCATTGGCGGGATGTGTGACAACCGGATTGGTTTACCACGCCGCAGCAAAAGGGATCGAACTCGACGAGGTTGAGTCAACCTATGAAGGGGATCTCGATCTGCGCGGCTTTCTTGGAATGACGGACGAGGTTCGCAACGGATATGAATCGATAACGATCACATTTAAGATTAAATCCGATGCGCCGCGTGAGCAGCTTGAAGAATTGCTTCAGATTGCACAGGATCGTTCACCTGTTTTTGATATCGTTTCTAATCCGGTTCCGATCAACGTTAAATTGGCTAAATAGTACCCATCAATTTCAGTACGAAGGACGAGCGGAATTTTCGCTTGTCCTTTTCTGTTGGAATACCTTCAGTCGACCTAAACTCAGGTTAGAAGTTAATATTGAACCCACGTTACATCGGTTGAACCCTAGCAATTTTAGCCCAATTTTAGAAATGGATTTGGCAGCCCAAGATTATCGTTTGTTTTGCTCCTTAAATGCCTGAACCGCCTCTGCTGAGCCCGCGTGCATAATTTCGGGTTTGTGATATTTCCAGAAATGCTCAAACTCGTCTTCGTTCATTTCAGGCTTTTCGGCTCGCGTTTTTTCCTTTAGATATTGTTCTGCCCATTCGCGCATATCCGTATTTGTATTCAACGCCGATCGCGCACCATGCATCATATTGTCTCGTTCCATTATTGCAGCTCCTTGTGGTAATTTCTTTAATAAGAACATTTTCGCAAGTTTTGCGTAATAATTGAAATTCAAAATTCACACCGGAGTTAATCTGTGAAAAAAATTCTAACGTCAGCACTTTTTACCTTAACCCTTTTATCAACATTAATTTTCGCTCAAAACAATACAGGAATCGAAGTTCCGTTTGTAAATAAGACTTTGAAAAATGGTCTCGAGGTTATTGTTTTAGCGGATTCCTCCGTGCCGCTCGTAACGATCGAGCTCGCAGCAAGAAATGGTTCGTTTACGGAGCCGCCCGAATACAATGGCTTATCGCATCTTTACGAACATATGTTTTTCAAGCCGAATCGTGCGGTAAGAGTTTATTGGTGCAGGGTTTTTGTAAACTTGCGGCGAACCGATCTATATAATTCCCGCGGCTGCGGTGCACAGATGGAATTCGGTTCGCAGATCGGGGATGTAAGCTATTTGACAAATATCGATGGGATGGGACTCGCAAACAATGCAACAACACGCGAAGAAGTAGTCAATTATTATTTCACAACAACGAGCCCTTATATGCCAACGGCAATTCGTTTTATAAATGATGCGATTCGTTATCCGGCGTTTGATGAAGAAGACCTCGAACAGGAAAAAAAGGTTGTTCTCGGGGAATTTGATCGAAACGAGGCAAACCCGTTTTTCTATCTCAGCGAGGCATTAAAAGACAAGCTTTTTTATAAATATCCGACTCGAAAGAAGCCTCTTGGCACGCGGGAAACTATTACTAATGCCACGGTCGAAATGATGCGAACGATTCAATCCAGATACTACGTACCTAATAATACGGCATTGATCGTTACGGGCGATGTAAGGCCCGAGGAAGTTTTCCGGCTGGCAGAGGAAATTTTGGGAAGCTGGCCGGCTCGTAAAGTTGATCCCTTTAAGGAATTTCCATTGGTCGAGCATCCGCCTCTTAAAGCCAGCTCCGGCGACATTGTTCAACAACCGATTCAAAACGTCTTGATTCAAATTGGCTGGCAAGGCCCATCGATCGGAAAGGACGACTCTGCAACTTATGCAGCAGATGTTTTTTCCTACATAATTGGTCAGCCAGATTCGAAATTTCAGCGAGCACTAATCGATTCGGGTTTAACCGTCGGCACGGATTTCACATATTACACTCAGCGAAATGTCGGTCCTATTACCCTAACGCTAATAACTTCGCCGGATAAAGCAAAACAGGCTTTGAAGGTTGCTTATCAAGAAATTTCGAAATTCGACGACCCGAATTACTTTAGCGATCAGGAGCTCGAAAACGCGAAAACCCTTCTCGAAGCAAGAGATTTGTTTGACCGGGAAAAGCTCAGCGATTATTCGCATACGTTGGCATTTTGGTGGTCATCGACCGGAATCGAGTATTTCCGCGGTTATCACAAGAATTTACGTGCCGTTTCGCGGGAAGAAATAAATCGCTATATCAACACCTATGTTCACGGAAAACCTCATGCAGGAGTGGCGCTGATTTCACCGGAATCACAAGCTACCGCGAAGTTGTCAGAAGCGGATCTGATCGGAAAATAATATGAAATATTTGAGAAATTTAAATAATTATAAGTTGATTTGTGCAATTGTTGGGATACTTTTGCTGTTTCCGCAGGTGTTTGCGCAAACCGGAGCAACAAGCGTTGCCGACCAGGTCGCACTCGTTTCCGAATTCGATGTTAATGGTCTAAAGGTACTGGTAAAACGCCGGCCAAGTGCGCCAACTGTTGCCGTTGGGTTATTCATTCGAGGCGGCTCGCGAAACATCGATGAAAAAAATTCAGGTATCGAAAATTTTATGCTCGAAGCGGCGACCGAAGGCAGCAAGAAATATCCTCGAGTAGCGCTAAGGCGCGAGCTCTCCGCTACGGGAAGCAATATTGGTGCAAGCTCAGCAAATGATTTTAGTGTATTAAGTCTCGCTTCTACGCTCCAAAATTTTGATCGTTCATGGGATATTTTTACGGATATCGCCTTGAATCCAACTTTCGATAAGACAGATGTTGATCGCGTCGGCACACGAATTCTTTCAAACCTGAAGGAAGAGGAGACCGATAATGACAACTTCCTGGATGTATTGCAAAACCGCATTATTTTTGCAAATCATCCTTATTTCAATAACGTCGAAGGAAATTTACAGACCGTCAGTTCGTTCAAGCCGGCTGATCTGATCGCTTATCATAACAAGGTCATGCAGACGTCGCGGCTTCTACTCGTTATTGTCGGAGATTTGAATGCTGAGGACGTTAAGGCGAAGATTGCCGCATCGCTGGGAAAATTGCCGCGCGGAAATTATCAGGAGGCACCGTACCCCGCACTAGATTTTTCGTCCGGTACTCTCAATATAACTTCACGAGCCTCGCTTCCTACTAATTATATCCGAGGAGTTTTTAATGCGCCGTCATTAAGTAATTCCGATTACTACCCGATGCAGGTCGCCACCACGCTCTTAAACAGCCGCCTCTTTCAGGAAGTTCGCGTAAAACGCCAACTTTCGTATGCTCCGAGTGCGACGCTTGATTCCAGCTCGGCGAATACCGCCAATATTTATGTGACCGCAGTCGACGCGAATCAGACGGTCTCCGTAATGCTAAACGTAATAAAATCGCTCAAGGTTGAGCCCGTTAGCCAGGAAGAGATCGACGGAATGGCGGGACAATTTTTGACCAATTATTACTTAAAGCAGGAAACGAACGCCGCCCAGGCACTTGAGCTAGCAAAGTACGAACTAGTCGGGGGTGGATGGCAAAATGGGTTTGAATTGTTAAATCGTCTTAGAAATGTGAAGTCGCAGGATGTCCAGGCAGTCGCTCAAAAATATATGAAAAATATACGTTTTGTTGTTATTGGAAATCCGGTTTCGATTCAAAAGGACATATTTCTGCAGCAAACAGACTAACTATATTACAAAAGCAAAAATTGCCTTTGAGCAAGTCGAAATTTGATCTAAATGTCTTACGGTTACAATTCCCGCTACAGTGAGGCCTGTCATCAGGTGTACAAGCATTAGTGCGATATAAGCCGTAAGCGCGATAACCACCCCGTATCTTGCGAGCTTGTAATGCCCCCCATAGGAAAGCACAAATGCCGTAACCCCGCCCGCAGCGATCTTTACGGTCAAAAATGGAATTGCACCTATGTCCAGGAGATTTGCCATCAAGTGATTTCCTTCGGTCGCGAAACCATTTTGAACCCAATAGACCGTGAGTATTGCATCGATAAGATTCAACAAAAATAGAAGTGAAGTCTGTCGCGTAAGTTGCATTAAAAGGCGTATCCTTTTGTTAATTTTTTAAACTCTACCCTAAAAATAACAACCCAAAGTCCTGATACAGCAGGCTTCGGGACCCAGAAGCGGGAAAAATCGAAAATCTCTTTGTGCTTAAACTATATGTTCAATAGCCTCGATTTTCAAGATATTTTAAAAAGAATTTGTTTCGGTTTTAATTTCGAAAATGGTATGCTTCTTTACACAGCCTAAAGGGTGTAAAACATAGCGATCCGTGAGATCCCCAGAGATTAGTTTGTCTCGTTTGTAAATTTTTCCCGGAAGCCTTTGAGAAAGGCGATCAGTTTAAAATGGAAGTTAAAAAAATGGAAAATTTGAGAAATATAAAGATTTTTTGTGCAGTTTTATTATTTGTTTTGGCGGCCGGTTCTATTGAAACGTTTTCGCAAACCAAACCGCGGATCAGTACCACGTCCAGAAGGTCTGCCGGTCAGGGTGCTTACACTGTAGCGGCCGGAACCAAGGTACGTGTTCGAATCGAAAACGAGATCAATTCTAAAGTGTCACGGGTCGGCGACAGATTTGATACGAAAGTAACCGAGCCGGTTTACGGAAACACAGGAGTAATAGTTATCCCAACCGGAAGCACGATCGTGGGACGCGTGGATGCCGTAACTGCCGCGAAAAAAGGAGGTGATCCCGGAACAATTAGCGTTAATTTTGTTCAGGTTAGGCTTCCCGATGGAAGAAGTCAGGCGATAAACGGTTCTTTGACTAGTTTAGATACCAAAAGTGCAAAAAGTGATAATGAAGGCACTGCTTCGGGCGATGATAGAAAAAACGACAAAATCATCTTCATCGGTGGAGGTGCGGCTGGTGGAGCTATCTTGGGGGGGATTATCGGCGGGGGAAAGGGCGCCGGAATCGGAGCAATTGCTGGTGCTATCGGCGGACTCCTTGGAGAAAGGATGACCAAAGGTGAGGACGCGAGGGTTAAATCCGGCACAGAATTCGGAGTTTACATAAATCGCGCGTTTTCGCTGCCGCGATATGACGCTAACGATCCTGTTTACAACACTCCGCAAAACAACGATGGCTACGATGGACCGGTCAGCGGACGAACTTATACGGTACAGCGAGGCGACACGCTAGGTTTAATAAGCCGAAAAATGTACGGAACATCGAGTCGTTATATGGATATTTACAATGCTAACCGGGATAGGTTGTCGAGCCCGAACAGCGTTTCGGTAGGACAGGTTCTGATCATTCCGTGAATTAATTCCTTTAAAAGTTAAAAGAGGTCGGTGCAATTTCCGACCTCTTTCTTGTTAATCTCGCAGATCCTATTCAAATCACAGTTTTGCCGATTTCACCAAGACGCGTCACAACCTTATCGATTAACCATTTCGGAGTTGAAGCTCCCGCAGTGACGCCGACTCTTTTAACGCCTGAAAGATCTTCAGGATTTATTTCAAGCTCGGTTTGGATCAGAAAACTCTTTTCACAGTATTCCTTGCAAACTGCAACAAGTTTCCGGCTGTTTGACGAATGCTCACCGCCAATCACGTAAAACGCCTCGACCTGTCCCGCCAGTGCACGCGCCGCGTCCTGCCGGTCGCGAGTTGCGGAGCAGATCGTATTGACGATTTCCACCTCATCGTCTGTTTTTGCTTTTACGGCTTCCGCAGTGTCCATAAAATTCTTGAGCTTTATTGTCGTTTGGGAAACGACCAACGGCCTATTTAACTTAGGAAGATTGGCGACCTCGCTTTCATCGTTAATAACAAAAGCATTATCCGGAGCATATCCTTTTACACCGATCATCTCGGGATGATCAGGGTTTCCGACGACGATGACGTGACGATTTTCAACAACCGCTCGCGCCGCCAGTCGCTGTACGCGTGTAACGAAAGGACACGTCGCATCTACAACCTTTGAAGCCTTTGATTCCAGCTCTTTTTGTACCTCCGGCGCTACGCCATGCGCGCGTATCACGGCAGTTTCGCCGCGCTTTATCTGGACGGGTAAATCGATCGTTGTTACACCATGTTCGCCAAGCCGCTGCATTTCCTGATCGTTGTGAATGAGCGGACCGAGCGTGCGAACAGTTTCATTCTCCGCAAGGGAATTTTCAACCATATCGACCGCCCGCTCGACTCCGAAACAAAAACCAAATTCATCTGCTAATAGAACTTCCATAGATTATTTCTCGAGTTCAATCTTATCAAAACTAAACGCGAAATGTTAGCCAAACTTCAGTAAAGTAAACCGAATACAAACTATCGAATCGGCTCCCGAAGTATTATTTCTGACGTAATTCGCGCACGTTTCGCTGCCTCCGGTTTTGATTTTCCAAGATTTGCAACCTGCATGAGCGCTTCGCCCGTTCTTGAAAGCAGCCTGACCAAATCGCCTTCTTCGGCTTTTGTTTCCCAAACCAAATCAGCCCAATCCATTCCGCCGACCCACGCCTCGGCGGTTGCTGCCGCGGAAAAGTTTATCTCTTCAGCAGGTTCGACACCGAAATTCCATTCGACACCCGAAACCGCGAAAACGACGTCTTCTATGGTTGTTAAAATCTTGGAAAGCTTGTCAGATAGGTTAAGCTTTCCGTAATCTCGTTCAGAATCGGCGGCGAGCGAAGCCATCAAGCCGGCGATTTGCGGTGACTCGAGTTTTTCAAAAATTCCGCGTTCTAAAACTTCACCAACGAGCAGTGGTTTATCGATTCGCAGGTCAGCGAGCCATTTTCCTTTTTCGGTAACCGTTTGCTCGGCAAAATCCAGATATCCAAAATGATTCAAGACGCGCGCGCGGTTTTCAAACGGGAGCCAGATATCGCTTTTGAGATACTCGATATCGCGCGCAGTTTTTGTAATGTACTCAGCGTCGTTACAACTTTCCCAAAAAAAACTCTCGATTTTTTTTCTCTCGATATCTTCAACGCCATCGGGAATGAATTTTGCGATCAAAGAGGTAATTAAATCTACAGCGTCATCTGTATTTTCCTTGATGAGCGACATCTTTGGTTCTTTTATGATCGGATTTTTTCCCTCGTGAACCTCCAAAAATGCTTCGTCGACCGCCTTCGCGTCCATCCCGTATGTTTTCGAATAGACTCTTTTTATTTGAGAAAGCGACAAGTTCGTGCCGCTGCCGTTCGCGCGCATTGTCACGACCTTGTCGCCAAAAACACTCAGAACCAAATAAAATTGATTACCGCTTTTTCCTTTTGTAACGAGTCGGCCGCTTTTTACGTTTTCCTTTAGCCAGGCGCGCCGCATTTCTGCCCGCGCATCGGGAAGTTTTTCCTGGAGACGTGTTCGTGCACCCACCAGATATTCAAATCCGATCACATCGCCAACGGAAATCATCAGGTTAAACGATTGAATAGCTTTTTCGAGCTTTTTGACCCGTGCTTCCCGCTTTCTTTCCAAACGGCTTATCTGCCTTGCTGTTCCTCGAAATGCAAAACTCTTTTCGGCAATTTCTCGAACGTGCGCAAACGAGCCAAATGCATCAAGAAGATTCAAAAGACTTGAATATGTTGCACGAAACTTACTCTCAAGCGGATCCGGCGGCGCATCTAAAAGTTTTGCAATTCGCGGCGGATTTTGAAAATTACTCGGCGCCACAACGACAAAGCCAACATTATCCTTTCCTCGTCGCCCCGCACGCCCGGTCATCTGCTGGAGTTCGCTTGCTTCGATCGGCCGCCAACCGTCATTTCCGCGTGCATCGGCATTTGAAATGACAACAGATCTTGCGGGGAAGTCTACTCCCGCCGCGACGGTTGAGGTCGCGAACAGTGCATTTACCAATCCCGCAGACATCATTTTCTCTATCAGAAACTTCCAAGATGGAATGTGCCCCGCATGATGAGAGGCGACGCCTGAGCGAAGCAGGATATTACGATGTTTGTGCGTTTCTATTTCAGGATTTTCTTTTAGAAACTCCTTGTAGATCGCCTCGCGGGCTCTCTGTTTTTCCGTATCGACCCTCTGCGATTTGTCCAGCGCAACCTCCGTCGCCGCCTCATCACATCGTTTCCGCGACGGCACAAAAATGATCGCGGGCAGTAGGTCATATGATCGTAACGCTTTGATCATTTGGGGAGGAGGTATTTCGGGCATTCGGAACTTCACGTAAAGATTCTATCTAAAAGGACGTAACTTGCAATGGAAGGGTTTGTGTTATTGCTTAAGATTTCACAGGAATTTTTGTTGACTTGGTGAATTTCAGAGAATAGACTTGCCAGATAAACCAAGAACAAGGAGAAATGAAGATGAGCAAAGTTGAGTCTGCAGATTTGATTCTGAAACTTTATGATTTGCGGCGCGAAGCCACAATGCGTGAAGCAAGAACCTGGATTTTTACGTTTAACCCTACGAGTGCGCAGGATATAGCTAATGGAATGATGGATCCGGAAACTGGTCCGTATTTGCGAATGGTAACTTCGTATTGGGACATGGCGGCGTCATTTGTAAACCATGGTGCGATCGATGCTGAAATGTTTAACGACATTACGGGCGAGCATATGTTTGTTTTTGCAAAGATTGAGCCTTATTTGACCGAACTTAGGGAAATGTTTGACAGTCCGGAGATGTATAAACATCTTGAGAAGTTAATCAACGACATGCCAAACGGTGTGGAAAAATTGAACAAAACTAAAGAATGGATCGCAAGTATGAATGAGCAGCAAACGGATGCGGCGACAAGCTAAGGCCATTTAAAATATAGCCTTTGACGCGCCGGATCACAAGAATATGTTGAGCCGGGGCTCCTTTTTTATGTGTATCTAACTTTTTTTACTGGAAATTTTCGTCAATGAATAGTCAGCTATCGAAATGGCATCAGTTTGTAGAAACTCAAAACCCTGATCTTCTGACCGAGCTTCTTGCGGATGACGTCAAATTTCATTCTCCCTTCGTGTGGAAACCAAAAGAAGGAAAACTTGTCACGACTACGATTCTCCTTACCGTCACAACCGTATTTCAGAAATTTAGATACATTCGAGAGGTTTTAGACGCAAAAACTTGGGCACTTGAATTCGAAGCCAAGATCGGCGATTTGTCCATGCGGGGGATCGACCTAATCACACTAAATGATGAAGGCAAAATCATTGATTTTGAGGTTATGATACGTCCGGCGAATGCACTTCAGCTTCTTGGAATCGAAATGACGAAAAGGCTTTCTGATACCGGGGTGATCTAGCTTTATCCTCTGTTATCAAAGGTTCCTGACTTTCGGATTCGGAAAACGGTTTGATTGGCCTCAGATACTTTAATAGCTTCGTAAAACTTGATCGCGCTAGAATTTAACCTATTTACACGCAAAACAATGTCTTCTGCATCCTCTTTTTCTGCCCTTTCAACAGCCTTTTCCACCAAAATGCTCGCGATCTTCCTTCGGCGTATTTTTTTATCCACAAACAATTCCGTAATTTCTGCATTTGGCTTTGGGTAGCAAAAAGATCTCGTGATTTGAATTGCAATAAGGCCGACCAACCGACCTTGGTATTCGGCAACATAAACAACTTCACTTCCCTGATTGCTTAGCATTTTCTTGACGCGGCGTAGGTCGTCTTCGGTACCCTTGCTGCCGTTAAACTCCTTATTGAGCTTAATTAGTGCAAGTGCATCCGAAACTTGTGCCTCGCGAATCAGAGGTCGATTTTCGGTGTCAGGATATTCATTTGCCACAATTCTTACCGTCTCCTTCGTCGGTATCGCGGTGGTCGGTCAGAATCTTTTTGCCCAAACTGTCGGATCTCGTTGTTAAACTTTCCGTAGTGATTAATTAGCGGATATAAATCAAGATTCGGCGCAAGAAATGCCGCACGAAGCTCGACCGGGCGCGCACCGTCGCGATTTATAATTTTCACTTTAGTGCCGCGAACGTCCTCGATCCACTTTGCGAATTCCTTTGCGTTTCCAATCGTCGCTGAAAGCAAAAGAAGACGAATCCGCGGCGGTGATAAAATGATCGCCTCTTCCCAAACATGTCCCCGATAATCGTCTGAAAGATAATGCGCTTCATCGAGAATTACGAAATCGGTGTTTACCTGTTCACCGTTTCTTAGTGAATCGAAAAGCTGGTTTCGGTATATTTCGGTTGTACCAACGATTAAGGGCGCATGCCCATTTTCCTTCCGATCGCCGGTAAGTACTCCGACGTTTTCTGCGCCAAATTCTTTGCTGAATTCTGCATATTTAGAGTTTGTCAGAGCCTTGAGGGGAGTTGTATACCATGCGCGCTTTCCGTCAGCAAGTAAACGCCGGATCTCCTCGCGAGCGATCCATGTTTTTCCGCTTCCTGTCGGTGCCGTCACCAATACATCTTGTGTCTCGATCGCATCGAGTGCTTCGGTCTGAAATTTATCAGGCACAAACGGCTTCGGCTTAGGAACGCCTATTCCGGCCAACAATTTATCGATTTCTTCCTTTTTTGGAGGCGAATATCTAGGGGTAGCATCGGCTTTCTTTGCAAAAAAACGTTTTGGAACGCGTTCTTCGACTGAGTTAGTTTTTGATTCGGTTTGAGAGGGCGTTTTCGGCTTTTTCCGACCTGTCGATTTCGCTTTGCGCTTTCGTGCCATGTTCTTGATGTTAGAGTGTTGCCGGCTGTTTGTCTATGCCTTTAGTTTTCAAAGTGAAAGTGCTAGAATCATATGTTTCTCCGCAACTTTTTTGCGGGTTTTGACGTCTCATAATTTTGGAAGTTTCAATACCATAATTATTACGGATTTATAATTATAAAGCTATGGAAGAGAAGGGTTTCTTAGAAGGTTACGAGATAGGCAGATGGGATTTTACGCCGAGATTAATGAAATTTCTCGGAGTCTCTCTGGCTATTAACTTGTTGTTTATATTAGTGATAGGTCAAACCAGTCTTTTACGAACGAAAGCTTGCGATAGTCATTACGTAGGAAAAGTTTGTCAGGTTTTGGATATGATCTATGTCGGAGGCAAGGTCTTTAGCGGAGATACGGATTACGTTGTAAAAGATTATGCAAAAACCGAGATCGACGATGCGGATGTAGTTTGGATAGACCAGACCGGCGAAGGTGCAAAATTTTCCTATCCGGAAGGATTTTTCTACAAGGAGGAATCCGAGCTTGAAGCTCTAAACAACGATTTTCCAACGATTGCCGAAACGATTCCGCCGCCGATCAACAATCCGATTATCTCTCCGCCGCCCTCAAATAGGGGAAGCGGACTTCTGGGGACACAGCCAAATCTTCCAAAGAGAAATAAAAACGTAGTAAAAGGTACAGTTCCGGATTCTATTCTCGGGGACGCTGACGAGAAAACGACCGATTCTCCTGACAACCTCCCAAATCTGGTTGGAGAAACGGCGAAAAAAGATCCAAAGAAAACTCCGGAAAAAGAAAATCCGCTTGAGAAAGATACTGCAAAGAGCAGCGATTCGGTTGCGGAGATTGAAATAAACAAAAAACCGCTTTTGGATTTTGCTGACGAAGTTTTTGAACAATGGGAATCTAAAAAAGTAGATTTCAGCCAGCAATTTAAGGTTAAATTGACAGGCGAGCTAACCAAGAACGGTCGTCTGGATCCGAAACGCACGAGATATACGGAGCAACAAGGTAATCCGGAGATGATCAACGTCGCAAAACGTGCGATCGAATCGGTCGGAGATAGTGGCTGGCTGGATTATTTGAGTAGGTTTGATGTTAAAAAGATGAACATCATATTAGCGCAAAACGATGCGCAGCTTGTTGCGGTAGTCGATTCAAATCTGCCGACTCCTGAAAGAGCGCGAACAGTTGCTTCAGGACTCAAGGGAATAATTCAATTGGCTCTGTTGCAGCACAATAATGGCTGGAAGAAACTCAAAGATGACGAGGTTATCTTGCTCAAAGCGGCAAATATATCCAGCAAAGACAACGCTCTTATAATTAATTTTAATCTCGAAAAACCGATTGCCCAGAAGATGATCGATGGGAGATTGAGGGAATATCAAGCCGACAAATTGAAGAAAGGAAAAACACCGCCTGAAGCAAAACCAAATGGTACTATAGAAAAGGCGGGCAACGGTCAGAAATCAGCTAAGTGATAAAAAACAAGAATCACAACTCATTTTATTTCCTTACTACTCTCTCGGTGTATCTCGGGTTAGTAATTGTGGGTGCGTCGCCGCAGGTTTTGGCACAGGCAAAGCCACTCAATAATTCGCATGCGCCGAGTTTTGAGATTCACGTTAAAAGCAATAGCGTAATTTCCGAACTAAAATTCAAAGCGGATTTCGAACGACAGGACGTCTCACCTTTTTCAGTATTTAACGGACTCGGAAAAAGTTCGTTTATGTTGATCGCTGCAAATACTGGCGAATCTTACCAAAATCTCTATTCTCAGATCTCAGCGGAAAACAACCAGGTTTTTGTAATTACTAATTTGCCTCGCGCATCTTTGTAGCTCCATTCCTTCAGGAAGAGTGCTGGAAAAGCATTTTCTTTCCTAAATAATTGATACAATCAATAACTTTGCCGGAAGTTTCCGGCGAATTTCTGTGTTTTGGCATAGCGGATTTTTATTAAACCGCATGCAATTTGCCGTTTTAGCGGCTCAAATATATAAGAGGAATTATGGCTGTAAATAGTTTTGCAGATAAAATTGTAAAGAAGATCTTCGGTACGGAAACCGATAAATACTTAAAAGATTCGCAATCGTTTGTTCAGGAAATAAATGATTTAGAACCCGAAATAAAAACACTTTCGGATGAACAACTTCGCGAGAAGACCGCCGTATTCAAACAAAGAATTCAAGACGCGATCAAAGATATCGACGACCAAACCGAACGCAGAAAATGCGAGCAGGAAGTGTTGATCGAAATTGCAGCCGAGGCTTTCGCCGTTGTTCGTGAAGCATCAATTCGGACGACCGAAATGCGTCATTTTGACGTTCAATTGATCGGTGGAATGGTCTTGCATGAAGGTAAAATAGCTGAAATGCGCACGGGTGAAGGTAAAACACTTGTTTCCACCCTGCCAGCGTATCTTAATGGTCTAACCGGCCGCGGCGTTCACATAATCACAGTAAACGATTATCTTGCAGCTCGTGACGCCGAATGGATGGGAACGATTCACCGTTTCTTAGGTTTGTCCGTCGGCTGTATCCAAAACGATATGGACGACGCCGAGCGTAAAGATGCTTATTCCTGCGACATTACGTACGGTACAAACAACGAATTCGGATTCGATTATCTTCGCGACAATATGAAATTCGATGTCGAATCACTCGTTCAGCGTGATCATTATTACGCGATCATCGACGAGGTCGATTCGATTCTCATTGACGAAGCGCGTACGCCGCTAATTATTTCAGGTGCATCCGATGAAGCGACCGATAAATATTACGTGGCAAACGAGATAATTCCGAAGCTTGAAAAGGGTGAAAAAGACGAGGAAACAAAGAAAACGACGGGCGATTATCTCGTCGATGAGAAAAATCATTCGGCTGTTTTAACCGAGCAGGGCGTTTCGAAGGCGGAGAGATTGCTTCGCGTCGATAATCTTTACGATCCGGAGAATATGGATCTGCTTCATTGTGTTGAGCAAGCGCTAAAGGCTCACACACTTTATAAGAAAGATCATCACTATGTAGTGCAGGAAGGTGAGGTGATCATCGTCGATGATTTCACGGGACGCCTTATGGCAGGTCGGCGCTGGTCAGATGGTTTGCACCAGGCGGTCGAGGCAAAAGAGGAGGTAAATATCGAACGCGAGAACCAAACCCTCGCGACCATCACACTTCAAAACTACTTCCGTATGTACGAAAAACTTTCCGGTATGACAGGTACGGCGGAAACGGAGGCGGAAGAATTCCGTGAAGTTTACGGGCTTAGCGTTATCGTTATTCCGACAAATCGCCCGACCGTAAGACAAGATCATTCGGATGTGATCTACCGAACGGTTCCTGAAAAATGGACGGCGGTAGTCGGGGAAATAAAACGTGCGCATGCCAAGGGACAGCCGGTCCTGGTTGGAACGGTCTCGGTAGAAAATTCCGAGGTTGTTGCGGAAAAATTGGCGAAAGAAGGGATTCCGCATAATGTTCTAAATGCAAAATATCACGAACGCGAGGCGGAGATCGTCGCGCAGGCCGGACGAAAAGGTGCTGTCACAATTGCAACTAATATGGCGGGTCGCGGTACCGATATTATTCTTGGTGGTAACCCCGAATTCCTCGCCCGTGATTATCTGAAACGACAGGAAATAAATCCTGATGACGCAAACGAAGAGCAATTTGAGGATGAGCTCAGAAAGGCAAAACGAGTTGTAGATGCTGAGCATAAGGAAGTTTTGGACGCAGGCGGATTGTACATTCTTGCAACTGAAAGACACGAATCACGCCGGATCGATAATCAGCTTCGCGGACGGTCGGGTCGGCAAGGTGATCCCGGAGAGACGAGATTTTTCCTATCACTCGAAGATGATCTGATGCGAATTTTCGCCGGCGATAAGGTTCGCTCAATGATGAGTTGGCTTGGCATGGAAGAAGGCGTCGCAATTGAATCCAAAACGGTTTCAAAACAAATCGAGCGGGCACAGAAAGCGGTTGAAGCAAGAAACTTTGAAACTCGTAAGCACGTTTTGAAATACGATGACGTGATGAACAAACAGCGCGACACGATCTACAAATTGCGTCGCGACCTGATGTTTAAGCCTGAACATCGTGAATATCTCTTAGGAGATACTGGTGTCGCCAGAGACCTTCTCGGAGATTTGACCGGATATTTCCTTAACCCTGAAGTTGATGCGGGCGATTGGGATGTCGATACATATGCAGCCGAAGTCGAAAACATATATTCGGTTGATCCGGCCGTTGACGCAGGCGTCGATTACAAAATAATGACTCCCGAAGATATTGAAGAAGCGATCTGGAAAAAAGCGAGCGCGGATTACAACGCAAAAGAAAAAATGGCGGGCGAAGAATCCTTAAGAGCTTATGAACGCTACATAATGCTCAATATCATTGATTCACAATGGAAAGATCACCTTCTTTCGATCGATCACGTAAAACAGGGAATCGGCCTGGTCGGCTACGGACAAAAAGATCCGCTGGTAGAATACAAAAAGCAGAGTTTTGATATGTTTCAGGATATGCTTGATCGGATAGACACGAACACCACGCGTTCTTTGTTTAATCTCGAAGTCGTCGATAAAGACGAACAGGAAGAGATCGAACGCCTCGAACGTCTCGCGCAGCAACGCGCGCGAAAACAAGCGGCAGGTATGGCGTTTACCGGAGCCTATGAAGGTGTCTCGGCGGCCGGCGAAGAAGCACTCAAAAGCGTGCCGTTTGTTCGAGACCAACCAAAAGTTAAGCCAAACGAGCCATGCCATTGCGGTTCCGGAAGGAAGTATAAGAAATGCCACGGAGCTCATGGGTAGATACGAACACCAATTCGATATGAATGGGCGGGAGGTGAAAATCCTCCCGCTCTTTTTAATTTTAGGAAAAAATGCCAATATTAAATCATCAAGAATACTGGAGCAATTTAATGAGACTTCGTCATTTTAGATACGGAAAACTAACACCAATCATTCTCGTTATAATCTCTGCTATTTCCGCCGCTTCAGTTTTTTCACAGGATTTGGACACAAAGGGAGTTGAATTTTATAAGCAAGGCCAATACAAGGAAGCAAACTTTTGGCTTAAGAAAGGATGTGATGGAGACAAAAAGAATTTAGATTTGTGGAATCATTTAGGACTGTCGTATTTGAAAGTTCGTGAATACGACGACGCGAGAAAGGCTTTTACGAAGGCGACCGTTATCGCCCCTGAAGAGATGGCCTATCAATCTAATCTTGCTTCTGTAAATCTTTTTGACGGACGCACGGATAAAGCTCAAAAGCTCCTTGGCAAGATATTGAAAGCTGATCAACAATACGGCGAAGCATACTACCTACGGGGAATTTCTTTCTTATGAGAGTATAAATATGATCAGACGTTGAGCGACGCCGAACGGGCGATCGATATCGTATCAGCCAACCCGCAGACCTATCTATTGAAGTCAAACGTTTTACTTAATTCCTTTGGGTCGGGTTTGGCAAAATTTGATGGAATTTCGGTTCCGCAAGAATTTATTAAAGAAAATTTGCACTTAGTGCAGAAATCACTAGATACGTTGGAGATCTGTATTTCAAACTGCGAAGATTCTGAAACAAAAAAAGAGCTCCAGCCAAGAATCCAAATCGTCAAAGATTTTTAACTAGAGTATGAGGAAATGTCCAAAACCGGTTCATGGGTTAAAGCGGATACTACCGATCCGCAAAATCAAGATATTGAAATTATCGAAAAACCGAGACCTGGATACACGGATCAGGCGAGGGGTCAAAACGTTCAAGGACAAATCACGCTACTCGTTCTGTTTTCGTTTGACGGCCAAATAACGGAAATTTCGGTCCTACAAAGTTTAGGTGGAGGATTAACCGTGAAAGCATTAAGCACAGCGCGAAAGGTAAAATTTTCTCCAAAGATTCGAAATGGCAAACCTGTTTCGCAACTAAAGATTATCCAATACAATTTTACAATTTATTAAAATGAAAAAATTCAAAACAGTCGATGAATTCATCGATAGCCAAACTCAATGGAAAAAAGAGCTTATGGCGCTCAGAAGCATCCTAAACTCCACGGAGCTTGAGGAGACCGTAAAATGGGGCAGTCCGGTTTATACGCTCGACCGCAAAAATGTTGTCGGAATAGGTGCATTTAAATCTTACTTCGGAATATGGTTTTATCAGGGTGTTTTCCTCAAAGACAAAAAGAAAAAATTGATCAATGCGCAGGAAGGCGTAAAAAAAGCTCTACGTCAATGGCGGATGAATTCTGCCGGGGAAATAGATAAAAAACTACTTTTGGAATACCTTGAAGAGGCGATTGAAAATCAAAAAGACGGAAAAGAAATCAAACCGAAAAAAAAACCTCTTATAATCCCTGCAGAGCTTACGAATGCTTTTAAGAGAGACGCAAAACTCAAAAAGGCATTCGAACAGTTTACGCATTCCTGTAAACGGGAATTTGCGGAGTATATTGCGGAAGCGAAACGCGAAGAAACAAGATTACGCAGGCTTGAAAAGGTAAAACTGATGATCCTGGAAAAGATCGGGTTGAACGACAAATACAAATAATGCAAATAATCATAATTGGCGGAAACGGTACTATCGGCAAACGCGTTACGGCGCATTTGGCACGAAAACACGATATTCTGGTTGCCGGAAGAACGGGCGGCGATTTTAAGGTTGATATTGCCGAAAAAGATTCGATCAAAGAACTTTTTGAATCTGTGGTGAATATCGATGCGGTGGTTTGTATTGCGGGCGAAGCGAAGTGGGATTATTTTGAGAACCTCATGGAAGACGATTACTACATCGGCATTCGCAGCAAGCTAATGGGGCAGGTAAATCTTGTAAGAATCGCCCAAAACTATCTAAACAAAAACGGTTCGATTACACTCTCGACAGGAATCTTAGCAGATGATCCGGTAGTGATGACCGCAAGCGCCGCAATGGTAAATGGCGGAATACATAGTTTTGTAAAAGCTGCATCGCTGGAAATGAAACGCGGATTGCGGGTTAATGTTGTTTCGTCCGGGTTGGTTGAGGATGCGGTCGATAAATATCGTGAGTATTTTCCCGGTCACAACACGATCCCGATGGAAAAGGTTGTGAACGGCTATGTCAGAAGTGTCGAAGGTAGAGGAAACGGCGAAATAATTAGAATCTACGAATAGCAACGCCGCAGTTAAATGCCAGAAAATATAGTAATTCACGGGATTCCTTTCGACGAAAAATCATCCTACTTACAAGGTGCAAGACACGCGCCTCCACTGATCAGAAAATTTTATCATTCATTTTCTACTAATTATTTCGCCGAAAACGGACTAGATACCAATTCGCCTCGCGTAGTCGATAAGGGCGATTTTGAGATCAGAGAGTATTTTGATATCGAAGAAATAACTTCCGGGAATTTGAATCCCAAAAATACGAAATTAGTAACACTCGGCGGCGACCATTCGATTACATTTCCAATCGTAAAAGCCTTCAATAAGTTTTATCCAAAGCTCGATATCCTGCACTTTGATGCCCATCCAGACCTATATGACGAACTGGGCGGTGACAAACATTCCCACGCTTGTCCATTCGCGCGAATAATGGAAAACGATCTTGCCAAAAGACTTGTGCAGGTCGGCATTAGAACCATGAATTCGCATCAAAAGGCACAAGCGGAGCGTTTCGATGTTGAGATCCACCAGATGCGAAACCTCGATATAGCAAAGATCCCTAAGTTTGAAAATCCTGTTTACATATCTCTTGATATGGATGCCTTCGATCCGGCATTTGCTCCCGGCGTTTCTCATCACGAACCAGGCGGTCTTACATCGCGTCAGGTCATAGAAATTATAGAGAATATCGAAGCTGAAGTGATCGGTGCGGATATTGTTGAGTACAACCCAACAAGGGATATTCAGGATATTACCGGGGCACTAGCGGCTAAAATGCTAAAGCAGATCTTGGGCAAAATGTTACAAACTTGATGATTTCGACCGTCAATTTTGCCTTGAAATTCTCCTAATCACCTAAAAACTAAAGCTGTATTCGTAGCAAATCGTTGCTACGAATACGCGGTACACCGTTTGCAATGATAGTTACAGAACTACCCATTTGGGGAGTTTGCCTCTCATATTGACCGATTGACCATTCAAATTGACTAAATTTGACTGACTACGGAACGAATTATTCTGAGGAATGAGCCTCACCGAGAGGCGGAACAGCTAATGCATAACCATCTAAAGCGGCAATTGAAAAAATATGGCGCCAGCGAAAATAACTTCCCTTCGAAAAACGATTGGAAGGATTTTATCGAAAGTATAGACCGAACATATACGGAATTTGATAAAGACCAATATTTAATGGAGCGATCGCTGCTGATTTCTTCACAGGAAATGCAGACGGTTTACGAAAAACTTAGGTCGAGCGAGGCTCGTTATGCGCTTGCAGCACAAGGTGCAAACGACGGATTGTGGGATTGGGATCTAAACTCGGAAACTACTTACTATTCGCCGCGTTGGATGGAAATACTAGGGTTGGAAATCCAAAAAGACGACCAACAGACAAAAAAATGCTGGTTGGAGAGGATCCATCCTGATGATCGCGCAAACGTGGAAGAAGAGCTCGACGCCCATATTGCAGGACATTCGAACCACTTTAGCAACGAACACCGAGTAAGCCATAGCGATGGAAGCTACCGATGGGTGCTGATCAGAGGACTCGCCGTTAGAGATGGAGATGGAAAAGCTTATCGGATCGCCGGTTTTCTTACGGATATAACGGATCATAAGCACATAGAGGAAAAACTTGCCCACGATGCCTTTCATGATCCTTTAACGGGCCTGCCGAATCGCAAACTTTTGATGGAGCGGCTTGAGAAATCGCTCGGTCGGATGAAAATCGACCCGCATTATTCGTTCGCAGTGCTTTTCGTTGATGTCGACAGATTCAAAACGATAAACGACAGCATGGGCCATCAGGCAGGTGACGAACTTCTCCTCAAGATTTCGGAAATCTTAAAGTCGATGACTCGTTCTGATGATTTGATTGCGCGTTTAGGCGGGGATGAATTTGTGGTTTTGTTTGAAGAGATAAAGGATCAGGAGCAAATCACAAAAATCGCGGAGCGCATACTCGTACAGCTTCAAGAACCTCTGCGTGTAACTGGAAAGCAGATATATTCGAGCGCAAGCATCGGGATCGCATTTGGTTCGAGAGAATACGAAGGCAGCGATGATCTCGTTCGCGATGCCGACCTGGCAATGTATAGAGCCAAGGTAAACGGCAAGGGAAGATACGAAATTTTTAACGCCGAAATGCGTTCGGGTGTCGTCTCGTCGATGCAGCTCGAGCTCGACCTGCGGCGTGCATATGAGCAACAAGAATTTGTACTCCATTATCAGCCGATAGTTTCGCTAAACAATGAAGAAATCATAGGATTTGAAGCGCTCGTTAGCTGGAATCACCCGACCCGCGGGATGGTTCCCCCAAATGAATTCATACCTGTCGCGGAGGAGACGGGATTGATCCTACCGATCGGTCAATGGATCCTTAATGAGGCGTGCCAGCAAATGCGGCAGTGGCAGGAGGAATATCCGTTGTCTAATTTACTGACGATTTCGGTAAATCTTTCGGCCCGGCAATTAGAACAGCCGTCATTAACCAAACAGATCGATGAGATACTGAGCGATGCCCGGCTTGACCCGAAGCTTCTCCGGCTTGAAATCACCGAAAGTGTGATCATGCATAACGCGGAACAGGCTGTTATCACGGTAAACGAACTGCGGGATCTCGGCGTAAGGATTTCGATTGACGACTTTGGAAAGGGCTATTCCAACCTGGGATATCTACACCGCTTTCCGGTAGATACTCTAAAGGTTGATAGTTCGTTTATTAATCGTATCGGAAATGAGGGCGAAAACGCAGAAATTGTTCAGACGATAATCAATTTGGCGTCAAATCTTGATATGGAAGTCGTGGCAGAAGGCGTTGAAACGATAGAACAACTCGATTTCCTACGAAAAATCAACTGCAAGTATGGTCAAGGTTACTACTATTCGCGTCCGCTCGATTCTGTTGCGGCCGCTGAAATGCTTCGAGGATTTGTACGCGAGGGGTATTCATTCAAAGGAGTGCTTCCGTTTAGACAATTACAGCCTAATGAGTTGATGAATTAGACAGGCCTACGTTAGTTGTAGATTTTTTGAATAAATACAGCACCGCCGAAAGTTACGAACAATATTACGCTGACAAAAGCGTTTGCGGTAAAAAATGCGGCATTCATTTTTGAAAGGTCGCCGGGTTTTACCAACGAATGTTGGAAGATCATAAGTGCTCCCGTACTGATTACGCCGATTAATGCCAGCCAGCCCAATCCTGTAAGATAATAAAGCAAAAAAAGCACCAACAAGGCCAGGCAATGGAAAAGCCGGGCGATCCACAAAGCCCCTTTTATTCCAAACCTCGCAGGAATTGAACGCAGGCGGTTTTCCCGATCGTATTCGTAATCCTGACAAGAGTACAGCACGTCAAATCCGGCAGTCCACATCATTACCATCAGAGAAAGCAGCAGCGGAACTTCAGAATCCAGCGCACCGCGCACGGCGATCCACGCGCCCGTGGGTGCTATCGCGAGTGCCCAACCCAGAAACAAGTGCGCAAATGATGTGAATCGTTTGGCGTAGGAATAGCCGAGAATGCTGATCAGTGCGACGGGCGATAGAATCAACGTAAGCCGATTCAACATCAAAGCCGCCAGAAAAAAAACCGCACATGAAGCAATCATAAAAGCCCACGCAAATTCTACGCTCAACTTTCCACTGGGTAATTCCCGGTTCGCCGTTCGCGGATTTTCGCCGTCAATTTTACGATCCGCGATCCGGTTAAAACTCATCGCTGCACTTCTCGCGCCGACCATTGCAACTGATATCCAAAGAATTTGCCACCATGTGGGTAGTCCATTTGCGGCAAGTACGGCTCCGAGAAATGCAAAAGGAAGCGCAAAAAGTGTGTGCTCGAATTTGATCATATCGAGAGTCGTTTTAAGTTTTTCCCAAAAGCTATTCATTATCTTTCGCTCAAATTCTAGCAAAAATCGCGGTAGGTTTCAGACACAAGAATGCGATAGAATATGTGCGACAGGAAAACTCTCAATTCTCTTCCGCTGCGGACTCTTAACATATGCCAACCGGGAATACTCACGACGCAATAACCTTCATTTCAACACTTCCGGTTTTCTTTTTCTCGTGGTCATTTGCGGGTTTTATGTCGGCGGCGGTCGTAACGACGGCATTTATTGTCGGTGGATTTGTATTTGGCCCGGATTTGGATACTGCATCAAAGCAATATCAACGGTGGGGTCTCTTCCGCTTCCTTTGGTTTCCCTACAATCAATTTTTTTCACATCGTTCGCGCTGGTCGCATGGATTGATATTTGGCACTTTCATTCGTGTAGTATATTTTGTCGGGGTCTTCACTCTCTTTTCATTTTTCTTGGCTTACCTAAATGCGGTTTATGCGGAGAGCCAAATGCCGAATCTAATGGAATTTATCGAATCCTGGAAAATGATCGGTGATCTTATCCGGAAACATTTGGGCGATTACGCAATTTTTAAGATCTTTATCGGACTTTGGGCGGGTGCGGCTAGCCATACGCTTACGGACATCGCAGTTACTTACATCAAAACCGGACGGATCAAAGGTCTTTTATAAGCCGATACTATCCGCGACCACTGCCGCCGGTGCGAGCGTTGGTCAAACGCTGTGCGTGCCTTCGCACTGCGTCGGGGACGTTTCTGTTTTTACCGATTGCAATAAGATCGCGCAGTTGCAAACGGGTTAGAATGCTCATAACGTTGCCGATTGGTGTGCGGGGATTTTTTGCGAGGTGATGCATTATCATATAGTTTCTTGCAAATTTTCTGTCGCTTGCGATCGTGCGTAAAACGTCTTCGGGAACCGTTTTCATAGTCGCGATTTTTTCCACTTCCTGTTCTGTGATCTTGGGATTTTGAATTACCGCTTGCGCAACGATACGATTTGGATCCCGAATCAAAATATTTCGAACCTCGCGGTCACCTTTCATCGCAGCTTTCATACGGTCTTTCATTCCCATTCGCATGATTCTATTGAGAACGGAAACACGTTCGTTAGAGATCTCGTCATCGCTGTCCGCTTTCCATTCTCCAACTATCTTGTCGACGATCGCATCTCGCTCTTCTTGAGTTTCCTCATAAATTTCTTGTATATATTCAAGGGAGAGCCATGAATCATCGATTTCGTCATCCGGAACTTCAATATGTGACGCAAGAAGAATCAAGTCTTCTGCACTTAATTCTCCTTCTCCGTCATCACCCGTTATCTCAGCGTCTTCAAGAAACTCCGCAGCAGCTTCATTCCCCTGAGCGCGAAGCTCATCCGCAATTTGTCGTGCGCCGCGTTCTTTTTCAAAGAATTCCTTCTTAAGCTCGGAGGCGCGTCGGTTAGCTTCGGTCGTGCGGCTGTTGTTGTTGAGAATCGCATCAATAAGATCCGGTGTTTTAATTAAAAGCTGCTGATTGAACGATAAAACTTCAAGCAGATCGCCATTCGAGGTCTGTTTCGCAAACTTCACGATCGAATCGTTCGGAGTTTTCGGGTTCGCAATTACAACCTCGTAAATTTCCTGAGAGAGGGTTTCCTGAGTAGCAAAATAGTCCAAAACCTGCGGAGCAACTTCCTTTGAGGCAATGATGCCCTTTAGTTGTTCATTATCCTGAGATTTAAGGGTTTTTTCAGCGTTCTGTGCGAGCTCCTTGTCTTCATTTCGCGCAAGAATAACGAGTGCTTCCAGCAGATCGGTTTGCGGCAAAGGCAGCATTCCCTTTGACGCCGCAATTTGAGCGGGGCGAGGTGCTGTGCCTTCCGCAATAGCTTTGACCACTGAATTTTCAGAGTTTAATTCGAAATTCATATGCGAATTAGAAAACTGGATTACTACGGAAACTTGATTGTGGGAGTTCGAACGAAACCCCGGAATTCGAGCAAAATAATTGTATCATAAGCCGTTTTTCTTAGGTTTAACAATCTTGACTTTAAGCTACTTAATACTTAATCTAATTCATTGCGAAGAAATCGATAAACTTCGCTTCCATTCTAAAATTCTTACTAAAATAAATTAAATTTAACAGTTCATGATAAAAGACAAACTTAAAGCTCTTATAGAGGAAAATAACGCGTGCGTTGGTGTAATAGGACTCGGTTACGTAGGGTTGCCGCTGATCGTTGAATTTGTGTCAAAAGGCTTTCAGGGAATCGGTTTCGAAGTTGATTCGAAAAAGGTCAAAGCGATCGAAGATGGCAATTCTTATATTGTCGATGTTCCGGATGAAGCGGTTCAAAGGTGTCTCGATACCGGCAAATTGACGGCGACAACAGATTTTTCGCAGTTAAGTCAGTGTGACGTGATCATTATTTGTGTTCCTACTCCGCTTCGCAAGACGAAAGATCCGGATATGTCGTTCATTCTTGCGGCGGGCGACGAGATTCAAAAGTATATGCGTTCTGGCCAGCTTGTAATTCTTGAGTCAACGACCTACCCGGGAACAACGGACGAAATTCTTCAGCCGATTTTTGAGAAAGCCGGGTTCGCGCTCGATAAAGATTTCCTGCTTGCGTTCTCACCCGAACGCGTTGATCCCGGAAATCCTGAGTTTCAGACGCACAATATTACAAAGGTCGTCGGCGGTGTCGGCGAAGATTCGACGGAAATTTCTTCGCTTCTTTATTCGAAAATCGTTGATAATGTGCATCCAGTAACGTCTGCGCGAGTCGCGGAAGCCTGCAAGCTGTGGGAAAACACATTTCGTGCGATCAATATCGGTATGGCAAATGAAATGGCGAAGTTATGCAACACCCTGGGAATCGATACATGGGAAGTTGTAAAAGCCGCTGACACCAAACCATTTGGCTTTATGGCATTTTATCCGGGACCGGGTCTTGGCGGACACTGCATTCCGCTCGATCCGCACTATCTTTCATGGAAAGCACGCCAACATGGATTTGATTCGCAATTTATAACGCTTGCCGAGGAAGTAAATTCGGGGATGCCAAAGTATGTTGTTAAACTGACAGCCGATGCGTTGAATGATGATAAGAAGCCGCTCAACGGTTCGAAAATCCTGATACTGGGTGTTGCATATAAAAAAGATATCGACGATATGCGCGAATCACCCGCCTTATCTGTTATTGATCTCCTTCGCTCAAAAGGCGCTGAAGTGGTCTTCCACGATCCTTTTGTCCCTGAAGTAACATTTGACCACGCTTATACGATCGGGGACGGCGATCCGCTTTACAGCAAAGATCTGACCGATGATCTAATCACTGATGCAGATTGCGTGATCATCTGCACAAACCACAGCAATGTCGACTACACTAAAGTTACACAACTTGCTTCGCTGATTGTTGACACAAGAAATACTCTTGATAAGGAAACGAGGGACGGAAGCAAGGCGAAAATTGTGAGATTGTAAATTGTGATTGCGGTAGGTAATTGGTTTAGAAATTTCGAATTACTTACTACTAATTACAGATCCTAAATGATTAAAGTTTTAAACATTGTCGGCGACGTGAATTCTACGATCGCCTGCGCTCTCGGATGGAAAAACGGCGGAAAGGATGTGTGACGCATTGCTTGCAGAAGCCCACAACAATTGAAGTTAAATCAAATCCTACGGCTCGCTGTTGCAGTTTCCGGATACCCGGAAACAAGCGACGATTAGTTTAATCTCGTAATCCTTCCCTCAACCATCGGAGAAATCGTCCGATTTGGTGAATCCGTTATGTATTTTTCGAGAAGCTCGGAATCTTTCTCTGCGGCCGATGCCGGAATCAAAACCTTAGTATCCTTAAACATTGTGTAGCCATCACCACCGCGAGATACCAGAAAATCGGATGTTGCGAGCGAATATTTTGCTTCTTCTACAAGACGTTTGCCGCCAACATACACTTCTAAAACTCTGTTTCCCGCGGGCCTAGACACATCAAAAGTAAACTTAATTCCCGAAACCTGCGGGAATCTTCCGGGTTCATTATCTTCCGCGCTTCTTGCCACGCCGTGTTCTAAAACTTCCAACAAAGTTTTTCCCGTGATTTCTACTTTCACAACCGGGTTATTAAACGGCAAAATCGATAGCACATCGCGTTTGGTAATTGCGCCCGGGGTGTAGGTCAAATCAGCTCGGATCGAACCGCCGTTAACAAAACCGATATCAGCATCTGTCGCGCGTCGGTAAGAATCCGCAATCAAATTGCCGATGTTTGTTTCTTTTGTACGATTGGAAAGTGAAAGCGCGTCAAGGGTAACTGCAGTTCTTCCTACGGGCTCGGCGAGTTTTTCGAGAAGATCTTTGTATTTCGCAAAAATGGGCGCGAATTCCGGAGCATCTTTGATCTCATTGGTCACCGGAACAATTTCCCAATCCATACTCATCAATTTCTTTGTTGTACGATCAAAATTCAGACGCACTTTAGCCATTTCGCGGGCATCCGCTGTGACCTTTATGATCGGTGTTCCAACTGCGGAAGACTGCAAAAGTGTGTGTTCATGCCCTCCTAGTATCAAATCAAAATCAGCGCAGCCCGCGAGCTTTTTGTCCTGTGCCATAAATAGATGGGTAAGGCCGACGACTGCATCAACCTTTTCAACCTTTCGCAAACGGCTGACGATCAAATTCGCGGTCAGGCAATAATCTGCTACCTTGAGACTGTCCTCCATTGAAGAGGTTTCTTTTGCTTCCGGTAAAATTAGCCCGACTATTCCGATCTTTATACCTTCAAATTCGCGGATAACAAATTCCGGCGTGTCTGCAAAGATCTTGTTGGTTTTTGTATCGATGATATTTGCTCCAAGCCAGGTAAATTTTGATTCCTTGATGCGTTCAAGTAAAACAGTCGTTTTGAGATCAAATTCGTGATTTCCAAATACCGCGTAATCTAGACCCGCAGCATTCCAGGCTTCGATCATTTGTGCGCCCTTGTATGTCAGAGTTTCAACTGAGGGTGATACCGTATCACCGCCCATTGTAAAAAGCGTATTTCGGTTTTCCTTAATTATTTCTTTTCTGAGCGTTAAAAGTCTTGCGAGTCCTCCCCGTTTTCCGCCGTCAACCGGAGTAAACTGATAAACGTCATTTACATGAAGAAAGATTACTCTTATTGGCGAATTTGGATCGGCGTTCTGGGCCGGAATCGAGGATAAGGCAAGCAACAGAATAACTGACGAGAAAAATAAATGTTTAATTTTATTCATAATTTATTCCGGAACATGCGGGCATAAAGAAGCGGGATCAAAGTCATCGTTTCCGTTAATTTCAAGATGTGTTCTCGCCTCCCAAAGCTCGGGGAAGAGTCGTTTTGAAAGTGTCGTTTTTAGATAGCCGACACCTTCGGAGCCGCCGGTACCACGTTTCATTCCGAGCATCCGTTCAACCATCAACACATGATGAGCTCGCCAAAGCGAAATATTCTTGTCGTGTTCAATCAGTAGATCCTGCAAAATATAAATTTCGGGGTTCTTCTCGGTTTTTTCCAGTATCTTAACAATTGACGCGACGCGTTCATCCCTCGTATCAACCGAAAACTCTCGCCTTTTCAGAAGCTCCCAAAAAACATCCCCGAGGCTGGGCTGATCGAAACGCATCCTGAGACGCTCCGTCGCAAAATTATCCGATTCGAAAAACTTCAATAGCTTTTCGTCCTTCGCGCCGGAAACGAATTCCAACTCGCGAAACTGCATTGACTGGAATCCGCTGGCAGGATTTAACTTTTCCCGAAATTCGAGAAAACCGATCGGTGCCATTGTCTCAAGAATGTGAATCTGGCTAACGAGTATCTTTTCGATTTCAAGAATCACCTTCAGCGAATGATTCGCCCGAAAAACCCTATCTTCGTTGAGCCACGAAATCGTAGCGTCAATCTCATGGAGAATCTGTTTGAACCAAAGTTCATAAGTTTGATGAATTATTATGAAGAGCAATTCATCGTGGCTTGTCGGCTCGGATAGTCTCTCCTGAAGCTCGATCAAATCATTAACTTTCAGGTATTTGTTATAGGAAAGCAGTGGATTGTTCCCGTATTCTTCCATATTTTGAGGTCACCTCGAGGAGAATAAATGATTCTGCAATCAAAATGGCTTGTTCTCACGTTTCTAATATTTCTTACAAGAGTAGCATCTATCATCATTGATTAAATATTTCCTGTCAATTTATGAAAAAATCTTATGTCGGAAAAAAAATCTTGACATATCTGCCTATTTTCGATAAATTTTGCAACATTCTGTCTATATAAAACAGCACACAGAAAAATCCCAAAAAAAATCTTGCAGTATAAGATTTGTTACTTATTTTGGAAATGAGTTTTGTCACATTTCTTTTTGTCTGCTAGCCGCGACGTAGTTTGTAAATAACTGCCTTGCCTAGGTAGATTTTCGTCTTCAAGCAGTTTGAAGAACTAATTAATTGAAACACAGGAAAAAAATAATTCACTGAAGTTTGTAGGAGGAATTTGAAAGGTATGTCTAAAACTGTAGGTACGGTAAAATGGTTTAATAATGCTAAGGGTTATGGGTTTATTGAACAAGATGGCGAACAGGACATCTTTGTTCACTATAGCTCGATTGGCGGAGACGGATACAAGACTTTAATTCAAGGTGAGGAGGTTGAATTTGAAGTGACCAATGGTCCGAAGGGACCCCAGGCTGAAAATGTGATGAAGGTATAACACCGAATTTTTCAATGAGAATTGCGTTATAACACGCAACAAAAAAGAGCGTTCCTGATCGTTTGGAATCGCTCTTTTTACTTTTTTGACCCGGATCTGCTAAATAAAATCTTCGCCCAAGGCTTTCAGCCGCCTCCTCCAGAGTTCTCTATAGGAGGTATATCTGGAGATTAGCGCAGTAAGGCGATAGCGAGTCGCGTACGCAAGATTTCGATTTCCATTAATTCGCTTGATCCGCGCTTCTAGACTTGCCCGCGATTGATGCGGTGCCTTCTTTGTACCGCCATTAAAAAATATATCGAATTCGATCTTCAAACGCCGAATATCGTCCTCAAGACGTTCTATCTGATCCTCCAGATCTTCAATTTGGTCGAGTTTGGATTGTGCTTTACCTGAAAGCTTATCAAGGATTTGTGCCATTTACGATTCCTGCTTGGAGTGGATTTGGGCGTCGAGCGACCCTATTTAAATAGATGTCTAACCGGAGCGTTTTTCCTTGTTTTGCCGTTTTCGGTTAAAATAAATTTTCTCGATAATAATAACGCCGCACGGATATAAATGAAAATAAGTAGCTATGATAAACCTCAGAGTGAAGTTTTAAGACTATTGCCGTCAATCGATACGCTTCTTCGAAGCGAAACCTCGCTCAAGCTATTTGGAGAGGTTGGTGCAAAGCATTTAGCAGGGTTAGCGAGATTTATCACAGATTCTATGCGGCAGGATATACAAGCTAAAATTTCAGGCAAATCGATTGAAGAAGAAAATTACTCGCGAGAATCGCTTTTGGCCGAGGCGGAAAGACGTCTTGAAGCAGCTTGGCGTGCGGAGAAAAGCACCGGTCTTCGTCGTGTAATAAACGCAACCGGCGTAATAATTCACACGAATTTGGGCCGCGCACCGCTGTCGGAAAATGCTAAGAAAGCGATTATTGAACAGGCGGCGGGTTATTGCACTCTGGAGTTTAATGTTGAAACCGGAAAACGCGGAAAACGCGGTGCGCGAGCCGAGCATGTGCTGGCTGAGCTAACAGGCGCCGAAGCAGCCTTGATTGTCAATAATTGCGCGGCTGCTGCTGTGTTAGTTTTAACCGCACTTGCGAATGGCGGCGAGGCGATAATTTCCCGCGGCGAGATGGTTGAGATCGGCGGCGATTTTCGTATTCCCGACGTAATGAAACAATCGGGCGCGGGATTGATCGAGGTCGGAACTACTAATCGCACCAGCGTTGGTGATTATGAAAAGGCACTCTCAGAAAACACGCGTTTGATCTTAAAAGTACATCCATCAAATTACAGAATTATCGGTTTTACGTCGTCGCCGACAATTGGCGCGCTTGCCGAACTCGCTCATCGCAATGATGTTTTATTGTATGAAGATGCCGGTTCGGGAGCACTTCTGGATTTAGCGGAATACGGGCTGACGGACGAACCGTTAATAAATCGATCGATCACATCCGGTGCCGATGTAGTTACATTTAGTGGAGATAAACTGCTCGGCGGAACGCAAGCGGGATTGATCGTAGGGCGGGGAGAAGTGATTGAACGAATTCGCAAACATCCATTATACCGCGCGCTTAGAGTAAGCAAATTGATCTATGCTGCTTTGGAAGCGACGTTCGATGCTTTTCGAAAAGGAAGCGTTACCGACGAGATTCCGGTGCTGAAAATGATTGCTGCATCGTCCGCAGCGTTAAAACGCCGAACACATAGTTTTGTTGACCGATTGGAAGATCGACTCGGCGAAAATTCCAACTGGTCCTTTCAATTGATTGATGGTAAATCCGTGATCGGAGGCGGTTCTGCGCCTACAGTTCAACCGAAAACGACTCTTCTTGGAATTTTGCCAAAGAATATTTCGGTTGATAAATTGGAAGAAAAGCTGAGGCATGCAGATCCGTGTGTCGTGACCCGCGTATTCGAAAACCGCGTAGTAATCGATCTGCGAACTGTTTTGGAACATGAGGAAGCGGAATTGCTCGACATCCTCGCTGATCTCGGGGTCGCGGAGGCATAAACTTATGCTGAAACGATTAGCCGAAAAAATCTGGTTGGTGATTCCTTACAAAATGCGAATAAGATCTGTGAGGAAATTTCAACAGAAATTTACCGTCTCAGTTGTCGCCGTCATTACGAACGAAAATGCAGAGGTTTTGATTCTCGATCATTTTTTTCGACCTAGATCCAGTTGGGGATTACCCGGCGGCTTTCTCGATTCAGACGAAACCCCGGAAAAGGCAATTCGAAGAGAGCTTATGGAGGAAGCAGCTCTCGAACTAACCGACGTCAAACTCTTCAGTGTGAGAACAATTGGTACGCACATTGAAATTCTATTTAGAGCGCGGGCTTCCGGCGAAGGAAAAGTAAATAGTGGCGAAATTCGCGATTTGGGGTGGTTTTCTGTTGAAAACCTGCCAGAAATAAGTGAATTTCAAGCCAAGTTTTTGAAAAATATGTTGAGCGAAAATAGAGGAAGAGATTGATGATCAATTTGATTCCGCCAAAAGACGAAGTTATAAAAATTTTGCAGGAAAACGGGGCTTACACACACGGCTATTTTGTTAGTCCGGAAGGTAAACACACCTCACAGGCTAAACGATGCGGGAAACATTCCGAATCGTAGGAAGTATCGGTGCGGAAATTATCGGCTGCGGAGCGATCGTGAAATTTTCAGATGGACCCGACGAGATTGACGGAGTAAAGATAAAAGCACTAAT
Source organism: Pyrinomonadaceae bacterium (assembly GCA_041746475.1). Classification (GTDB taxonomy): domain Bacteria; phylum Acidobacteriota; class Blastocatellia; order Pyrinomonadales; family Pyrinomonadaceae; genus Aridibacter. Next base: position 63,175 of record JBGTGX010000077.1, read on the forward strand.
GGAATTTGATTGCCGATCGTATAACTCTGCCGAAGAATGGGAAGCGGCCGAAGGCAATGATTCGCCAATTGAAGGAATCGAGTTTTAGAACAACCGGAGAATTATTAACCGTTCAACCTTTTAAGTTTGCGGTGCAGGGCTCTCCTTTCGCGCAGTAATTCTACAAATAGTTCGCGTTTCCGGAAAAACACCCAAATTGCCTTAAACCAACCACGCATTTCATAAAGTTCTTCAAGTGCCCGGAGCGCGGTGTAACCGGATAAGAACGAGATCGGCACGGATAAAAGCGCAATTTTCCAACCCCAATAATAATAGATCACCGCGGCCAAGATCAGCCACGTAAGCGGCATAAAAACAACACCTGCAAGAATTTTTACGGTTGATACGATATCGTCGACGCCGTGATTGGTGTAGCGATTTCCTAAATATTTAATAAGTTGGTATGCAGGAAAATGCAGGATCACGCCGGCAATCGCAAACGGCGCGAATAAAAGAATCACCCAACTTCTCAGCAGAAAATGCTGAAACACGTACCAAAAAGGTTGGCTGGATAGCGATAAATTTTCCGGCTCGAGTCCGATCTCGCGGAGTTTCTTTTTGTAGGTCGAGATATTTGCCGTTATTTCTGCCGCACCAAAAGTGGGTTGGCTATCGGGTTCCTTCTCTGCCAAATAACCTCTAATAAAATCTGATCGGGCGGCTAGCGATTCTTCCAAGTCAAAGGTTTCCGAAACCGATAAAAATAAATTTGCGGCTTCATCGGCAGTTTCTATTTCGGCTTCAGTTTCGGCATTGATCGTAACCTCGAGAAGTGCAGCTTCGATCCTGGCGGATAAATCCGTTACGGAATCTCTCGGAAGATCTCCATCCAAATCGAGCTCGATCGGGCTTACGTCGAAAGCTTCGCCAAAATGAAGCAGTGCTTCGCTTCGAAATGTGGTTTTGTTTGTATAGTAAAGACCCACCGGAACTATCTTCAGATCAACCGATTCGCCCTTTTCAAAACCGGAAATAGCGCCAAGCGCGATACGTGCCGCACCTGTCTTTATTGGCAGGAGCTTTGGAGAGTTGTGTGAAACACCTTCAGGAAAAAGTGCTATCGCACCGCCTTTTTGCAAAAGATCGTGGCTCGCCTGAAAGGTTATATTGTTTTTTGTGACATCCGCGGAATCAATCTTTCTATAAACGGGTAGGGCTTCCATCACTTTTATGATGAAAGAAATTACAGGCATCATAAAAAGTGTGGATTTTGCAAGGAAAGAAACTTTTCTTGGGAGCGCGACGAAAACCAATGCCGGATCGATCAAGCCGTTTGGATGGTTCATTACAAATATCAAACCGCCTTTGTAAGGCACCTCATTTGCATTTACCGTTTCTATTCTTCTGAAAAACAAACGAAGCGCAGTACTAATTATTGCGTGAATCAAGCGTCGGACAAAAGTGCCCTGGCGATTGAAAACCATATCACCAAGGCGCAAAATTTTTATTTCAGTTGGCATCTTATTGCGGAGGTCTAAATTTCGTGCCGATTTACCATCGCCTTGTCCATTGTGACTTCATCGACGAATTCCAGATCCGATCCAACCGGCATTCCCATTGCGATCCTTGTTACGCGAACACCGAGCGGCTTGAGTAGGCGCGCAATATAATTCGCAGTTGCCTCGCCTTCAGTTGTCGGGTTTGTGGCGACAATAACTTCCGCAACATCAATGCCTTCGTTATTTTCGGGCAACAAGCGGGGAAGTAAATTAGCAAGCATAAGCTCGTCCGGCCCGACGCCGCGAATCGGCGAGAGTGAACCGTGAAGAATGTGATATAGACCGCGATATCCGCGGGTTTTCTCAATCGCAACCAAATTGTAAGGTTCTTCAACGATGCAAATCTGGGTGCGTTCGCGATTTGGCGAAGCACAGTACATACAAGGATTTACGTCGGTAAGATTGTTACAAACTCCGCAAAAGACGATTTTTTCCTTTACTTCCTGGAGTGCCTGGACAAAACTTTCGACGTCTTTATCGGAGCGCCGCAGAATGTGAAAAGCGAGTCGCTGCGCGGATTTTTGTCCGATGCCGGGAAGTCGTTTGAATTCGTCGATTAGCTTTGCTACGGGTTCTGAATATTCGAGCATAAATAGGTGATAGGCGACAGGTGATATGGGATAGGTGAGAGAAAATCTTTTGATCTCACCTACTACTTATTACCTTTTACCCCTTATTAAAATCCTAGTCCCGGAGGAAGCATCCCGCCGAGTTTTCCTTTCAGCGATTCTTCTACCTTCCGGCGTGCTTCGTTTAACGCCGCGACCGTTAAGTCCTGGATCATTTCCGTGTCGCCGCTTTTTACAAGATCCGGAGAGATCGTTAATTCCACAACCTCAAAATCACCGCGCATTTTTACCGCAACCGCGCCGCCGCCCGCCGAAGCATCGACGGACATTTCTTTCATTTCTTTGCCCATCTGCTCCTGCATTTCCTTGGCCTGCTGCATCATTGAATTCAAATCAAATCCACCTGGCATTTTCATAACAATATATTCCTCGTTTCGTACTGTTAAAGTTTTCGATCCTAGTTTTCTGTCTGAATTATCGCAATCTTACAGAGAAGAAACAAACGTGCCTTCACTCTCGCCGATTTTGCCACCATTTTATGAAACCTGAACCCCGAAAACCGCAGTTTTAATGTATAATTTTTCAAATTCCAAATTAATTATTTACGAAACAAATATGTCAAAGAAAAAATTCATCGCTATTTTTCTGCTCTACTTAGTGTTTTCGATACATTTAACTGCACAGAATTCAGTTCCATATCTTACGGAACCTGCGATTTCCGCTGACGGTAAAGAAATCGCGTTTGTGTCGGGCGGAGATATTTGGACGGTTTCAAGCGACGGCGGAACTGCGCAGATTTTGGTTTCGCATGAGGCAACCGAAGAACGACCCGTCTATTCACCCGATGGATCAAAGCTGGCGTTTATCTCGAATCGGACGGGCAATGACGACATCTATGTTTTGGATTTTGCAACAAATAAACTCTCTCGAATTACTTATAATGATACATCAGACAACCTTGACGGCTGGTCGCGGGATGGCGAATGGCTCTATTTCTATTCATCAAATCAGGACATCGCGGGAATGAATGATATATTTCGCGTTCGCGCCACGGGTGGAACACCAATGCCGGTAAGCAATGATCGTTATACAAACGAATTCTTCTCGGCAGTTTCCCCTGATGGCGGAAGCCTCGCATTTTCAGCACGCGGGATATCCAATGGACAATGGTGGCGAAATGGGAGGAGTCATATTGACGAATCGGAGCTTTGGCTTAAAGAAGGTGCTAATTACCGGAAAATTTCAGATCGAGGCGCTAAACAACAATGGACGATGTGGGGCCCGGATGGCAAAACTATGTATTTCGTTTCCGACAGGAGCGGCAACCAAAATATCTGGACGCGGGGCACCGATGGAAACGCAAAACAAATTACGCAGTTTCAAAATGGAAGGGCGCTTTGGGCAAAAATTTCTTATGACGGAAACTGGATCGTGTTTGAGCGCGATTTTAAAATATGGAAGCTTGACACACGAAATGGCAAAGCAGCAGAGCTTCAAATAAAATTGCGAGGAAATGCAGCAAGCCAGCATTCCACAAGGATCAACCTTTCAAATAATATAAGCGAATTTGCGCTCTCGCCTGACGGAAAAAAGGTCGTCGCAGTTGCGCGCGGAGAAGTTTTTGCGGCAATTTCGAGTGATGGGGGCGAAGCGGTTCGTGTGACGAACACAGCTGCTGCTGAATCCTTCACAACGTGGTCAAACGACAGTAAGCGGGTCGCGTATTCATCCGAGCGAAGCGGAAGATATCAGCTATTTGAATACGATTTTGCGGGTGAAACCGAAACACAGATCACGAAAACCGGTAATGACTATTCACCCGTTTATTCTTCTGATGGAAACTACATCGCGTTTATACGAAACGCCCGGGAGATATGGGTTTACGATACCAAGAAAAAACAGGAGCGAAAGCTCGCGCAAATTTACACCGACCTTCCTCCAATTACCGGCAAACGTACATTTGCATTTTCTCCCGATGATAAATGGATAGCGTTTTTGACGCTCGCACCCGAGAATCGGTCATACACAAATGTTTCGGTCGTTTCGATCAACGGTGGTGATCCAATACCGGTTAGCTTTCTAGCAAATTCTTTTAGCGGTACCATCTCGTGGAGCCCTGACGGCGAGTATATTTTATTCGATACGCAGCAGCGAACCGAAACGCCGTCGCTCGCAAGGGTATCGCTAAAACTTCGAACACCTAAATTTAACGAAGATAAATTCCGCAGTCTTTTTGATCAAGAAAACCCGCAGGAAAAACCGAAACCTTCTCCCGATCCTTCACCTACCCCCACACCTTCACAGGCAGATGATCAGGCAGAAGATGCAAAAACAGACACGCAAGATGAAAAAAAAGCCGCAAAAGGTAAAGACAAGAAACCGACCGAGATTGAATTCGACGAAATTAGAAAGCGTTTGAGCCTTGTAGATACTGGCGTTTCGATAAATGAACACGCGATCAGCCCGGACGGGAAAACGCTTCTTGTCACCGCCGCCGCAGAAGGGAGTTTTAACCTTTACACAATTTCGATTGACGAGCTTGCTGAGAATCGTGCCGCTAAACAGATAACGTCAACACCGCGTTTTAAATCCGATGCGCAATTTTCGCCCGATGGAAAAGAGGTTTTATATATCGAAGGCGGGCGAATTCAGATCGCCGATTTGGCACGTGGAAGCGTGAAACCGCTGGCATTGAATTTAGGTATGAAGGTCGATTTTGCCGAAGAAAAAATGGAGATCTTCAAGCAGGGGTGGCGATATATGCGCGATCATTTCTATGACGCGAAATATCACGGCACAGATTGGAACGCGGTTTACCGCACCTACGAACCGCTTATTCACGGTGCTAGAAATATCGATGAATCGCGGCGCCTGATGAATATGATGGTTGGTGAATTGAATGCCTCACATCTGGGTGTGAGCGGCTCGACGGGTTTTACGGGGACGCCAATCGGGCGGCTCGGGCTCCGTTTTGACCGCGAAGAATATGAGCGAAACGGTCGTCTGAAAATTACAGAAATTATTACACTCTCGCCGGCCGCAGTTTCCAAAGAAATAAAGATCGGTGACTATTTACTGAGCATCGACAAGGTAAAAATTGACAGCAAAACTAACATTAACGAACTTTTGGAAGACAAGGTCGGTAAACGTGTCGAACTCGAAATTTCTTCAAACGCGGACGCCACAAGTAAATCCAAGGTCGTACTCAAGCCAATCAGCACAGGAGCCGAAAAGGGCTTGCTCTATCGGCAGTGGGTGGAGGAAAATCGCGCATATGTCGATAAAATAAGCGGCGGAAAGCTTGGATATGTTCATCTTCCCGATATGGGTTCTGGAACGCTTGCCCAACTCTATATCGATCTCGATGTTCAAAACCAAAAGAAACAAGGGGTAGTGATCGATATTCGCAACAACAACGGCGGTTTTATAAACCCTTATGTGATCGATGTACTTTCGCGGCAGGGTTATCTGACGATGGAAGAACGCGGTCTTTGGAAATATCCGGCGCGAAGCGCACTCGGCCAAAGATCCCTTGAGCGCCCGACGGTTTTGGTTACAAATCAGCATTCGCTCTCAGATGCGGAAGACCTAACCGAGGGCTATCGGACTCTGAAACTCGGCAAGGTCGTCGGGGAAAAAACGAGCGGGTGGATTATTTTTACGTGGAGCCCAAATCTATTTGACGGCACACGTTTTAGACTGCCGCGCTCGGGCATAACGGATAACCGCGGTCAGAATATGGAGCTTAATCCGCGCCCGGTTGATATTGAGGTAACACGTCCGATCGGTGAGACTTTTACCGGCAAGGACAGCCAGTTGGATACGGCGGTAAGGGAATTATTAGGTCAAATCGGCGGCAGAGCTGCAAACTGAAGTAATGTGTTTAGTAATTTAAGGAAGTGAGACGCTTCAGATCTTCTTGTGTATCGATATCAAAGGCGTTTTCAGGAGCAAATACTCTTACAATACCGGCGTTTTCATGTTTATCAATTACGGATTTTGCGCCCTTATGTCCATCGAGCACTATTAGCTCAGGAAATAGTTTTCGTGTGAAAAGAGCGGGAACTCCCAGCGAATCTTCATATTCACTTGCAACAATATTGCTTCCGGAAGCCTTCTGAGCCATGATTAACTTTTCAATTGTCGCCGATGTCACCAACGGCTGATCGCAGAGTAAAAAGATAATTCCTTCAAGATCTGGGTTGTTTTTGATGGCGAATGTCAGACCGGTGGCAATCGATGAACCCATTCCAGCTTCCCAGTTTTCATTGATCACGATCCTGGCCGTTTTTTCCGCTATGGATATGGATTTAGAAATTTCATCTGCGTGAGCACCTAGTACGACCGTTGTTTGCAACTTACTGGAAACGGCATTAAGGATCACCCAATTCAACAATGTTCCGCCATCGAAATTGATCAACTGCTTGGGGCTGCCGAATCTTCGAGATTCCCCGGCGGCAAGGATCACAATCCCGATATCATTTCGGTCAATCCCGCCCATAAATTGATTCATTTCGGTCTTTTAAAAATCCGCCTTTCCGGTGAGATAAAACCGTTTGAATTTCGGCGAGGATCGAAAGAGCAATGGTTTCAGGCATCTGAGCGCCCGTGTCCAAACCGACCGGGGCATGAAGCACGTTGAGAGCTTCCGCGGATATTTTAATGCCCTGTTCGCGAAGCTCACGAAGAATGTTTTCCGTACGCATCTTTGGTCCGAGCAAGCCGATGTATTTCAAATCAGATTGGAATAATGCCTCGAGGATGATCTTGTCGTGATCGTAATTGTGGGTCATTACTACGGCTACCGAATCCTGATCTAATATGATGTTTTTAGAAACATGCTCAGGACGCGAGATAACAATCGAATCGGGATCTTTAAAGCGCGTCTTATTAGCGAGCGATTGGCGGTGATCGATAACGGTTACATGCCAGCCGATATTCTTAGCAATTTCGGCAAGCGGCACGGCATCTGCGCCCGCTCCAAAAATCTTTATATTGACCGGTGGTGATAGATACTCAAAAAAGACCTCCCCAAAATCAAATTCGTTCATTTGCGAAACGCCGCGCGCCAACACTTCCTTAGCTGCAGAGTCAATCGCTTTATTTTTTTCGTTTAGAGGCTGCGACTCCGACAAAAAGAAACGTTTCTCTAGTTTTTCCTTCGTTAACAAAGTCACTGACACTCCGGGTTTGCCGTGGAAACAGTCTCGAAGAAAATCAAGATAAGGATTTTCGCTGATTGGTTCGAGCAAAATTCGGATCACCCCTCGGCAGCCCATATTAAAACTAAATACCGAATCTTCATTCGTCGTCGTATCGTAAGTGAAAAGTTGAGTTTCACCCGTTTCCATCACAAGTTTCGCACGCTCCATTACATCGGCTTCAAGACATCCGCCCGAAACAGTTCCAAAAGATTCGCCGCTTTCTAAGATCAGCATCTTAGCGCCCGGCAGACGGTAGCTCGAACCCTTTACGTCAATGACAGTTGCCAGAACAGCATTTTCATCCGCAGAAAGATGCGCGATTCGTTTTAAAATCTCTTGTATTTCCCTCATAAGAGAATCTAAGTGTAAATTTTTCAGAAACCGCTTTCAAATTGTTGAAATGAGAAAAAAAGTCAATATAGCTGATAACAAACAAAAATTAAAATTTTCTAGAGGTTGCTTTTCACCGATTCGATCCGTTTTCGGTAAAAGTCTAATTCACTCAAAATTTCCGGTGTTCGCTTTTCTCTGAGAGCCATTCCGTAAGCCGTGCTGAAATATTCCAGCGCGTTTTGCCAATCCTTCATTTTATAATAAATATTCGCCACCCATTCGTATGAAAGATAATCGTTTGGATAAGCCTCAACCCGCAATTTTGCCGCTTTTATCGCATCTTCCTCGCGTCCCGCTTTAAAAAGCCGGTCAGCTAGAACGGTCATTTCGAATGGCTCGAAAATCTGATAAGCAGCATCACGGTTTTTTATTTCTTTATAGATGTTATAAGCCGTTTCAAAATCCTTGTCTGTGATGATGGCGAAAAACTCTTCCTGCGTCTGAGGCAATGGTAAAGACTCTTTTCGCGTAATTGAAAGTAAATCTTTTGCCGGAGAATCCTGTTTCAGAAAGCTTTTAGCCGAAGGATCGTTTTTCAAATGAGTATTAAAAAATTGCAAAGTGTAATTCGAAATTAATTCGTAAGCGTTTTGTTTTTTCTTCTCTGATTCATCAAGCGAAGCGGCAAAATTGCGGGCGATGAAATTATAGGAATTGAGTTCCGAGTGCGTAATTTCATCAAAATCAAGCACGGAAATATCCGCATATTTTACCGATTCTAAGAACTCTTTGACACGCGGAGCATTCCGATGGATTGTTACGAACATATGCGGAACACGGATTTTGTTTACATCGAAAAAAGCCGTTTGTCTGATCTTATCTTCGTGCATTGCTATCGAACCGTCGAGGATGTCAAGTGCCTCGCGAACCCCTTCGTCAATGATGTTCAACACCCGGAATCGCCTTCCCGAATAAAGCGTGTCGCTCATAAAATCAAACGACCACGTGTTATTCACTTCGGGCGGAACTCCGAGAGGTGCCGGCTCCCGTTCAGGCAATCTCCGCTTTGTCCGCCGTTTCTGATTGAGTTTCATCGCTTTGTACACTCTCCAGATGCGTTTGTGATTCCATTTTCTGCCGAGTATCCGTAGCCGGTAATAACATTTCCAGAACCCCCATCGCCCATGCTTTTCAATAATCTCGTTTAGCGCGTCGATGACCGGAGCGTCCACCGCCGCAAGTCTCACAACCGGATCCGGCCGATACCATGCCCGCCTGGACAATCCGGCGATTCGGCACGCCCTGACGATCGACAATGACCATGTGCTGATCAGATATCCTACAGCCCATCGCCGCCGATCCGGCGTCAAAGCTTTCCCAAGAGATCCTTGATCGCACGATTCTCAAGCGCCAGATCGGCATACATCTTTTTGAGCCTGTTGTTCTCGACCTCAAGCTCCTTCATCCGCTTCAGGTCCGAGGCCTCCATTCCGCCGTACTTGCTTTTCCAGTTATAATAAGTCGCGTTGCTGATCCCATGCTCCCGGCAAATCTCTTTCACAGCTCGCCCCGCTTCCCCTTCTTTCAAAATCGATACAATCTGTGTTTCGCTGAACCTCGACTTCTTCATTTGTTTCCTCCATCGTCTATGATGTCAGAAAATCTCTATTTATGAAGTGGGCACTTTCAGGGGAAGCTTACGAGATGAACATAAATACCGTCGAATATCATCCAACCACCAACTAATAAAGCGATCACCGAAAGTATGATTTTAATTAACATTTCAATTTATCTTTTGAGCGACTATTTTATTTATCGGATGGCGATGTCTGATACCACCTGGATGCTCGTCTTTCAGAATGTAGCTTCCTTGAAGAATTGTTTTCCAATCCGTGTAAAAATCAAACAATTCGCCTTCCCGAAATATTCCGATATGAAAAGGCTTTAAATCTTCGGGCGGCGGAAGGGTATCGGTAAGGAAAGGAAAATTTACGTCCCGTATCTATTTGCTTTGATCGGTACTTCGGTTGTAATAATCTTAGTTCCGGTCTTTGGGACAGCACAATGGTGGATTAATTGGTGTAACAATGTATTAGCAAAGGGAATGGGATAAATACGTTTCAAAGAGTACGGAGGTGAAAAATGAATAATATACTGGAATCATTTGCAGTTGGTC
>JBGTGX010000078.1:0-28081 GCA_041746475.1 Pyrinomonadaceae bacterium
CGATTCGATATTGGCGTCCATCCGCTCTTCCTGGCTGTCTGCCACAAATACAACACCGTCCACACCCTTTAGAATCAATTTTCTCGACGCGTCGTAATATACCTGTCCGGGAACGGTGTATAGGTGGAATCGAGTTTTAAATCCTCGTACCGTACCAAGCTCTAGCGGCATGAAGTCAAAAAACAGCGTTCTATCGGTTTCCGTCGCGAGACTGATCAGCTTACCTTTAGCTTCTTTTGCCGTTGAGTCGTAGATGTGCTGAAGGTTTGTAGTTTTACCGCACAATCCCGGTCCATAATAGACGATCTTGCAGTTAATTTCCCGGGATGCATAATTTATGAATGTCATAGTGGTAAAGTAGTCCTGTTTTTAACTAAACAGGCTGTCAATATCATCATCCGTAACTTCGGCAAAGAACGATGTGTCATTCAAAGCTTGATTCGCCGATTCTTGAGCGATATCTTCCAAGATTTTTGCAACGCCAAAACTAGCTCGTTTGGTGCGAATTTTCACAAGCCCAAGGGTTGATCGCTCATCAAAAACAACCGCCAACAAACATCTTCCAATCACCGAAATGAAAATACTTTCCCGCTCACCTTCATGGACAACGGCCGGGAATTCGTCTTCGCCAATCAACTTTGCCATGCTGGTTGTGGCAGCTACATTTCCGGCGGCAAGTGACGAAAAGCTTGTTGTATCCATATCGCCGATGTCTCCGTCAAAGGCGATTGGCTGACCGTCTCGGTCAACCAGGAAGACGACCCTCGCGGCACATTCGACACAAAGCCGTGCCAGCAGCGTTTTGATCTTATGAAAATTTTGTTCGTTAATAATAACCGGTGCTCTAGGCATTTAATTCGGACTCTCTAAGTGAAATTGTTTGGTAATAAAATGGCGAGTAAAATGTTATACTCTGAAAAAAGTTTCTGGTAACTTCAAGCGGGCTATTCGGTAGGTTTTCGTAATAAACCGCACTCCTTTAATTTAGCACAAACGGTGTTTTACCATCAAGTGCTTTATTTAAACGATTTGGTTTTGGGAAAGTAATGTTGATGAGAAGGTTTCATTTTTCGCCCGGTGCGATAATTGCTTCCTGAAAACGAAAAATGATAAAGTAAAACAAGGTCGCGGATCGATATGCGAGCAAAATTTCCGCCTTCGCCTCAATTCCTTTTCCAAAACCGCAAATATATTCACAAAAAATGAAAAACCACCTTTTTTCACAGACTTCACTTGGGCTGAACATTGTTGCGATTGGCGGCGGAAATGGGCTATCGACGCTTCTTTCAGGATTTAAGGGATACGTCGACGCTAAGGATAAGAATCCAACCTGGATAAGAAACCTTTCGGCGGTCGTCGCGGTGTCGGACGATGGCGGCAGCTCCGGAAGGTTGCGTGAAGAGCTAAATATTCTTCCTCCCGGAGACATCAGAAACTGCATGGTTGCGCTTTCGGAAGATTCACATATGCTTTCCAAGCTTTTTCAGTACCGATTTAAGGGTAACGGAGAACTTGGCGGACACAGTTTTGGAAATCTTTTTCTCGCCGCTTTGTCCGAAATCACCGGAGACTTTGCTGAAGCGGTAAAAATCTCATCGGAGATTTTGGCGAGCAAAGGTCACATTTATCCCGCCACTACGGAAGACGTCAGACTTATTGCCGAGCTCGAAAATGGCGACATTGTTGAGGGCGAAACAAATGTGTCTAAAGTTGGAAGATTAATAACGAATATCCGGCTTGAACCCGAAAATTGTCATCCCCTGCCGGAAGCACTTCTCGCGATTCACGAGGCGAATATCATAACCATAGGTCCGGGTTCTTTGTTTACAAGTCTTTTACCGCCGATATTGGTCAAAGGCGTTGCGGATGCGATTGCTGAATCGTCGGCTAAGAAGGTTTTTGTGTGCAATTTAATGACTCAGCCCGGTGAAACGGAGGGGTTTTCTGCGATCCAACATGTCCAAACGATTTTAAAATATATGCCTGAAATCGAATTCGACTATGTGATTGTAAACAATCATCGGGTCACAGATTCTCAAGCAAATCTATATCAGGATCGCGGTGCAAGACAAATCGGACTCGCAGATTCCATTTCACCGGAGACGATTGCGGGTGCGCGGATAATTTATGGTAATCTTTTGGACGAGGGCACGAAGGTCAGGCACCATCCTCAGAAACTTGCAAGAGTCGTGATGCTATGTGCATTGCAGCAACCTCAAATGAGCAAAATGCGGGATCAAATGAAGGCATTAGTCGCTCAATAAATTATGGAAAGCAGCACTATTCAAGAAAGACCGCTTGACGTATTGATTCTTGCGGCGGGACTTGGAACCCGTATGCGTTCAAACCTCGCGAAGGTTTTGCATCTCCTTGATGGGCGTCCTCTGATTGGACATGTGTGTCGGTCCGCTGCGATCCTAGCCCCCAGAAGGGTTTATACGGTGATCGGACACCAGGGCGAAGACGTGAAAACCGCGGTACTCCAAGAAATCGACGATGCTCATGCGGAATTTCCACTGCAGAAAAAACAACTTGGAACCGGTGATGCTGTAAATGCGGCGCGCCCACTGCTAGAAAATGAAGAATCAACGCTCCTCGTGCTTTCAGGCGATGTTCCGCTGATAAAATCCGAAACGCTTTCTGCACTCATCGGCCAACACCTCAGCCATCGGGGAACCGGCGCAGCGTGCACGATTCTTACCGTTGAACTCGATGATCCAACTGGTTATGGGCGTGTTATCCGAGACTCTGGCGGGGTATTTGATCGTATCGTTGAGCAAAAAGATGGGAGCGACGGCGAACTTGAAACTACTGAAATAAACTCCGGAATCTATTGCTTTGAAACCCGAAAACTGTACGAGGAACTGACGAAGGTTCAAAACGATAATGCTCAGGGCGAGTATTATTTAACGGATGTTCCAAAAATATTAAAAGAAAATGGCGAAGCGATCTCGATCTTTAAACACGAAGATGAGCGGGAGATCGAAGGTATAAACAATCGAAAGCAGTTGGCTGAAATGGAAGCTGAATTGCGATTTAGAACCGTTGAAAAATTAATGCTCGATCACGGAGTAAGCTTTATCGATCCCTTGAATACGTATGTCAGCCTAAACGCAAATATCGGAAGAGATACTGTAGTTTATCCAAACGTTTCAATTGAAGGCGAAAGCATAATTGGTAAAAACTGCGTAATACGAGCGGGCACGAGAATCGCCAATTCGAAGATCGGAAACAACGCGAAAATCCTCGATAACTGTTTAATAACGGATGCTGAAATCGGCGACAATTGCAATATTGGTCCCTTCGCTCATCTTCGGCCGAAGGCGCGGATGGAAAATAATTCAAGGATCGGCAACTTCGTTGAAATGAAAAATACAGTTTTAGGTAAAAACTCAAAAGCCAATCACCTAACCTATCTGGGCGACGCTATGATCGGTGAGAACTCAAACATCGGCGCCGGGACGATCACCTGCAACTACGATGGGAAAAGCAAACACGCCACCGAAATCGGTAATAACGTAAAAATCGGCTCGGACACAATGCTCGTTGCGCCTATAAAGGTTGGCGACGGAGCGGTAACCGGGGCGGGAAGCGTTGTAACCAAGGATATACCGGAAGATACATTGGCGGTTGGTGCCCCCGCAAGAATAGTGAAGAGTGTAACAAGGGACGAGTGACGAGAGAAAAGTGGCCGGAGGCAGGGGCCAGGTTGCGAGCGACGGATGAAACTATCTATGAGACCTCATGAAAAATTAAATGTTTGGAAGAAATCAGTTGATTTTGTGACGGAAATTTATAAGCACAAAAAATTCTTTCCTACGGATGAGAAATATGGACTGATTTCACAAATAAGACGTGCTGCGGTTTCAATTCCCGCAAATATTGCGGAAGGCTCGGGCCCGTCGTCCTGATAAAGAATTTGCGCAATTTTTATCTATCGCTCAGGGATCATCGAGCGAACTAGAAACGGAGTTGTTGATTGCCCTAAATTTGAATTATCTGAAAAAGGAAAATTATTTATTGTTGAGGGACGAGCTTGACAGCATTGAAAGCATGCTGATCGGTTTGTCAAAGTATGTTAGAAACAGAGACGGTTAATATCGTTTGAGTAGTAGGGATAAAGAAAAATCCTGTTTCCGGTAGCGTTTGACCTGTCACCCAAAGAATATGTGTGGAATTGTTGGATACGTTGGAAATAAACAAGTTGTACCGTTGATCTTGGACGGGTTGCGTAAGCTCGAATATCGCGGATACGATTCGGCAGGGATTGCTGTTGTGGATGAAAATAATAAACTCACCCTGCGAAGAGCTGAAGGCAAATTGCGAAATTTGGAAGAAGCGATTCGCCTCGATCCTCTGGATGGAACTTACGGAATCGGGCATACGCGCTGGGCGACCCACGGGCGGCCGACAGAAGAAAACGCGCATCCTCATCGCGACCAATCCGGCAAAATTGTTGTTGTGCACAATGGGATCATTGAAAACTATCTGCAGTTAAAAGAACGTCTTGCGAAAGTCGGCAGCGAGTTTAAGACCGAAACTGATACGGAAGTAGTAGCACATTTGATTGGACACTATGTAGAAACGGAAAACCTTTCGCTAGAGGAAGCAGTGCGAAAAGCTGTCAAAGAATTACGGGGGATTTTTGCACTTTCGATAATTTCTGTTGATGAACCCGATACGATAATTGCGGTTCGTGAAGGACCGCCGGTTGTTATCGGCTTGGGCGATGGTGAATTTTTTGTGGCATCTGATATTCCCGCGATCTTGCAGCATACGCGAGACGTCTTCTATCTTGGCGAAAAGGAAATCGCTGTCCTAACAAAAGACTCAGTGCGTGTTACAGATTTTGACGGAAACGTAGTCGAACCAAAACGCCAACATATTGTTTGGGATCCGATAATGGCCGAAAAAGGCGGATTCAAACATTTTCTCCTGAAAGAGATCTACGAACAACCAAGAGCGGTAAGGGATACCGTTCGCGGGCGTGTTTCGCTTGATACGGGAAAAGTTTATTTGGATGAAATGGACATTTCCGAGGAAGACTTCAAAGCCGTTCGTTCGATAAAGATCGCTGCTTGCGGAACGAGTTGGCATGCCGGAATTGCCGCGAAATATTTACTTGAAGAACTTGCACGCATTCCCGTCGAGGTCGATTATGCTTCGGAATTTCGTTATCGAAATCCGGTGTTGGACGAAAGTGATCTGCTAATCGTCATTTCGCAATCCGGCGAAACCGCCGATACGATTGCCGCAATGCGCGAGGCAAAACAGGCGGGTTGTAAAGTTTTGGCTATTTGCAATGTTCAGGGTTCGATGATCACGCGCGAAGCCGACGGCACAATATTGACACACGCCGGACCCGAAATAAGTGTGGCATCGACCAAAGCATTTACATCGCAAATAATCGCGCTATATATTTTTGCGTTATATTTGGGCGAATTGCGAAATCATCTAAGCGAAGAACAAGTGATTAAACATGCGCAGGAATTGATTGAATTGCCGCTTAAAATTGAGGAGGTTCTAAGTGAAGCAGATACGATCGAGGAAATGTCAAAAGACTTTTTCCGCGCCAGCGATTTTTTGTATTTAGGACGCGGGATAAATTTTCCGGTCGCTCTCGAAGGTGCCCTAAAACTCAAGGAAATTTCATATATCCACGCTGAGGGATACCCGGCAGGCGAAATGAAACACGGACCCAACGCTCTTATAGATGAGACACTACCGGTTGTGATAGTCAACACACGTGAAGAAGGAAATGAGGCAAGCGAATTGCGTTATGAAAAAACGCACTCGAATATCGTTGAAGTGAAATCACGCGACGGAATAATTTTCTCGATTTTAACCGAAGGAGATATGATGAGTTCGCAGGTTTCGAATCATGTAATTGAAATCCCGGCGGTGTCGGATTTGCTCGCGCCGATTCTATCCGTCGTACCGCTCCAACTCCTTGCTTATTACATTGCCGTGCGTCTCGGCTGCGATGTTGACCAGCCTCGAAATTTAGCAAAATCCGTTACGGTAGAATAGACAAGTATTTTTGCTTTACGCCTTTAAGAGTTCACACAAATCTTTGTGCGAACTCTTTTGTTTTTTTGCGGCGTTTTCTTGATAGTAGAAAGAGACATAGATTTCTATGCTCATTCAGTGATTTACCCCAATGAAAGCTGCGCGTTGGCATGAAGTTGAATCTGTTTTTCGGGCAGCTCCAGACCCCAAAATAGAAGCACGTGATAACCTGCTAATACCTGTTGAGTTTTATCACGACAATGTCAGAAAAGAATGATTTCGAATAACTTCTAGCATATTCCAAACATAGGCGAGTGTTGCTCTCGAAGAAGTGCTTAAGATTTTTTGAATTTTCCGATCTCGTCGTTCGAGAGTTCGCGAGCGGAGCCGACGGCAAGGTTATTATCCGATAGGTGGCCAATTTTTGTACGCCGTAGTTTTACAACCGAGAATCCGATCGCGTCAAACATTTTACGAATCTGCTGATTGTGCCCTTCGTGAAGTACTACTTCAAACCAGGCATTTTTTGGAGTCGATGGCAATGCCGTTATCTTCGCCGGAGAAGTTTTAAAACCATCTTCAAGTCGAATTCCGCGTCGCAAACGATTTATGGCATTTTCGTTAGGGATTCCTTTTACCTTTGCTTCGTATACTTTTGGAATGGTTTTCGAGGCGGCGATCAGATTAGCAAATTTTCCATCGTTTGTAAGAATTATCAATCCCTCAGTGTTGAAATCAAGCCTTCCGACCGGAAACAATCTTCCGTAGCCTTTTACCAGATCCGTCACGAGTTTTCGCTTTTCGGGATCCGAAACACTCGACAGATATCCTTTAGGCTTATTGACCAAAACATAAACTATCTTGAGATTTTCGAGAAGCGGATTGATCAATTTCCCGCCAACTTTAATATGATCAGAAGCGGGATCGGCTTTTGTACCGAGCTTAGTTACGGTTTTACCGTTTATTGTTACCTGACCGCTTTCAATCAGCGCTTCGGCCTTTCGTCTCGATGCAATTCCTGCTTGCGCGATCAGTTTTTGAAGTCTTTCCATTGTATATTATTAAAGCATGCAGAGTGTAAAATTACATTCTGCGAAATTCATTTGGCGTCAATTTCCTAACTTTAGATTCTTCTCATAAGTCGGCATATCTTTTCGCATGAATTCATTAAACTGAAAAACATGATCTTGTTGTAATGCCTCGGCATGAATCGGGAGCGAGGTAATTGGAACCGTTTCGCGGTTTTTCAAACGCAATCCAATTGACCATATCGGGATGTCATCGGAATCCTTTTCCTCTATCAGACAAAAATTTTCGACATCATCGAAACTATAGAAATTACTTCGCTTTCCAAAGAACCCGTATTTTTTCACGGAAACTGTATTATGAACCCGGTCGATCACAACGTTTGTCACCGGTGCTTCGGAAATTATCCAAACTCCGCCTGAAACGACACTTGCCCCGATGATAAATGCCAAAATCAATTACCAGCCGGGCACTTCGTTCCAATTGCTAAATCCGCCGAGCGTTCCGTAAACTAGCAATTCGCCGATCAGCACAAAAAAGAGACCGAAGATCCAAAGGCAGCCGGGCGCTCCGTTGATCTTTATTTCGTTGAAAGTTTCGCGAACTCTCATCTATTGAATCAGGTCTTCGAAATCCTCGACGCTTGGCAATTCTGATAGATCTTTTAGTCCAAACTGGATCAAAAAATCTCTGGATGTTCCATATTGCATCGGTCTTCCGACGGTTTCTTTGCGTCCTTTTGAGATGATTAAGCGTTTATCAAGAAGGGTTTTGATAGATGAGGCGGATTGAACGCCCCGAATTTCCATTATTTCGGGCACGGTCACGGGCTGCTTGTAGGCGATCACGGAAAGAGTTTCGAGCGAGGCCAGCGAGAGCTTTGCCGATGGCTGCGCTTTTAGGAGTTCGCGGATCTCTTCGTGATGTTCTGTTCGAGTCGCAATTTGCCAGCCGCCGCCGATTTGTCTGAGCCGCAAACCGCTTTCACGTTCGTCATATTCCACAGCGAGTTTTTCCAGGGCTGCCTCAATAGTCTCCTTATCTTCCTGAAGAATCTGGATAAGGGCACGAACCGCCAATGGTTCGTCCGAGACAAAAACAAGCGCTTCGATAACACCGATCAGCTCACTGATCGATCTCCTGACTTGCTCAGTTTTTGAAGCACCTTCCGTCATATCTATGTAGGATTCTAGGAAGTTTGGGGGGCGAGCCTTAGAATAATATCTCCAAAAGTCTTTTCCTGGATGAGCCTCACACTCTCAACCCGTACGATCTCGAGCACCGAAATAAATGCCAAAACAAGCTCGTGGCGCGATTTCATTTCGGCAAACATTTCCATAAGATTCAATTCTTTGTTTCTTAAAAGCCGCGATTTCATATCCGAGATCATCTCGGAAAGCGTCATTTCATCGCGTTTGATCTCCATCTTGATCTCTTCTTTATGACGATCGATTATTTGTTGGAATTTTTCAAACAGATCAAAAATTGTTGCGGAAACTTCCAAATTGTTTTGGTCAGATTCGATTCGGCCACGCGGGAAAACAGCTTGCTCCACAGTCGCTTTCGACCAAAGCATCTCCGCCGCGCCCTTAAATTGCTGATACTCCAAAAGGCGATCAACCAATTCCTGCCGCGGATCTTCAATTTCCTCTTCGCCGTCAAGGCTTGGTTCAACCGGAAGCAGCATCCTGGATTTTATTTCGATCAATGTCGCGGCCATCACGATGAATTCACCAGCCACTGAAATATCATATGATTTCATCAGTTTTAAATAACGCAGATATTCGTCAGTGATCTTTGCGACAGGAATGTCAAAAATGTTGGCTTCTTCCCGGCGGATCAGATAAAGCAAAAGGTCGAGCGGGCCATCAAATTCACCCATATGCAGCATGAATTGATCGCTCGATTTTCTAACGATTTGGGCTTCGACCGTGTCAAAATCAAATTTAATTTGCGCTGTCTGCTGTTCCATAATCAATCCGCCAAAACCAATTTCCGACTATTGTAAACTACGTTCGTAAATTATGTAATCAAGCACCGGCGGTTTAAATCCCGCCCGCTGTAAGATCGTCAGTACCTGTCCGCGATGGCTCATTGAATGAAGCAATACATGGGTCAGGATCTCCCGAAATGTATTTTCAACCGCTTCACCTTCGCTCGTATAATATCGCGCCTTTTGTCCCAACCCTTCATCATCAAATTTTTTTAGCAAACCTTCATACAACTCAGCATTTTCCATCGCCAACGCGCTGCATTCGTCCAGTGAGAGTTCGGGGAAAAAATTGAATCCGGTCGAATCTTTTCCAAAAAGCCGCTCGTAGTATTCTTTCTCAGTGGTCAATACGTGACAAAGAAGGATTTGTGCTTCGGCGCATTCGTTTGATTTCAAGGCTCGAATCGCGCGGCGGTTCGCCCAATCGTTATAAAGAAAAAGTTTTTGAAGGTGATCTTTCGAGTTCATAGTATTCACCAGCGGGTTACCGGGACCCTCCGAATTGCAGAAACACGCACGAACTAAGTGTGCTTTCAATCAAGAAGCCCGGTAAAAGATTCACTTGCTCACGGCCCGTACGACTAAGTAATGATGCTCCATTCAGTTTATGATTTTATCAATTCAATAGCCTTCTCGATCGGTCTCGCAACAACCGCTTTATTCCCGACTTCAACAATCGGACGCTCAAGCAGACCCGGATTTTCAACTATTAGTTTTATCAATTTGTCCGGATCGGTTTCTGCCGCAAGATTTAATTCTTTATAAGCTTTCTCGCGTTTTCGTAATACATCCTGCGGCGCGAGCTTCGCCTTTTGAAGCAATCTGCGGAGTTTTTCTTCCGACAATTCGTCTGCAAAATAATTTACCTTTTCAAACTCAATGCCATTCTCACGGAAGGCCGTCGCCAACTTGCGGCAAGTCGTTCAAGTAGGTTTTTCGTAAACAGTAATTTTTTTCGGCATAATTTTATGTTGGAGTGCAAGCATTCTTGCTTGCAAGTTTGCGGTTTTCAGTAAACTAGTAACCTCTGCAATTTTATTTGATTATACTTTTTTCAATTGCTTGGGCAATTGTGGAAGCAGGGATGCTTACACTCCCAATCTTCATACCATATTACCAAGGCGAGTTTCGACTAAATCCTCAGTTTCCTCAAGCGTAAAAACTCTCGATTTCGTCACAAAACGCACGCCCATCGGAATTTCCAGCGAAAATGAAGCACCGCGTCCCTCAGTTACATCGATCGTCAATTCCGTATGCTGCCAAAATTCAAACTGATCTTTCGCCATATAAAAATCGCAACCGTCGATCTCGCCAAGCCAGACATCGGACGAACCGACCAGAAAGTCGCCCGCTTCATAACACATCGGCGAAGAGCCGTCACAACAACCGCCCGATTGATGAAACATAAGATCACCGTGTTTTTCGCGAAGCTTTGCAATAACTTTTTTCGCTTCGTCCGTTACTTTTACTCTCGGAATGTTTTTCATAGCTTTGATAGGGGAACGAGTTGACCTTTTGCCTTCTCTATTTTTCACTCGTCGATTTACTCTAACAACTCGTTTTAATCGATTTTGATTTCAGCCGCATTTCTGCGGATTTCCGCGTTTCGCGGTGTTTAGCCACGACCGTTTACGGCGTGGTTGGTGATTCGTAAATAATCTCAGGGCGTTTTAACGTCCTTTTCTTTTTGCTTTAGCGTTCTTCATCGTCATCATCCGAAATCTTCTCAAGCCACTCGTATGTCGCCTCTTTTTTATGATGCTCCTTTTGATTCAAAACATAATCAATCACCCATTGTAAATCTTTCGTTCAAAACTGACGATGCCGTGACCTCTTTGCCATGGTGGCAATTTGTGGTTTGATGTTTGATTCAAGTCATAAGAACTTCCACCCTTTTACTTTCCGATCCATTCGCTTATCAATAATGATGGCGGAACGCTGACCGCCAAATGAATGTGGTCTTCGATGCCACCGATTGCGTGAGAATAAACTTCGGGTGTTTCGATAATTTTTCGTTTCAGAAATTTATATAATTTTGGTTCTGATCTCAGGTTTGATCAAAGGCATATTAGCTTTTGTATGCCACGTGATATTGAAATTTATATCTGAAAAAACTGAATCGGACATAATGTTTTACGACTAAAGCCTTTTGCAAGGACGTTAAAACTCCCTTTGTCGCTTTGTTATCGCTAGACTTTTACTCTCGGAATGTTTTTGCTCATAATTCAAATTTCACTTTTGCCTTGTTTTTATCGTCCGTCAATTGGCTTCAGAATTTCTCAAGCAATCCCGCAGACGTGCGAGAACATTGTCGGTATAAACTACGAGCGGTGTTTTTCGATTATCCGAACGTCTTTATCGGTTGACCGGCGCAACAGAATACCGCGAAAATTTATTAACGATTTAAGAAATTCCGCGCTTCTTCAAATTGCAACAAGATCCACGTTATATGGGACTGACCGACTCCCGACTGCTTGCACTGATCGCGCCGGCTTCGATGTAAATATGTCTGATGTCGGGATATTGCCGTCGAATATTCTTTTCCAGGCGGTCAACGGTGTCTTCCACTTCAGCCGCCGACAATTTCTCGTCGAATTCTATATCAACCGTTAGCAAAATCGTGTGCGGACCGAAATACATCGTGAGCGGATTGATCACTTTTTTTACACCAATTTCCGCTCCGGCGAGTTTTCGGATGTTCTCCAAAGTCAGTGCGTCCGCGCCTTCGCCGACCAATAATCCTTTGCTTTCATATCCCAAAAGCAGTGCCACCGAAGACAGAATTACGCCGATTGCAACCGACGCGGCACCGTCAAGATACGGATTATTGAAATAATGAGCTAGATAAATTCCGACGAAAGCGACGATCAAACCAAGCAGAGCGGCGGCATCTTCAAAAAGAACCGTAAAAGTCGTCGGGTCTTTGCTGTTTTTAACCGCCCGCCAGAAACTTTCTTTTTCGCCTTTGAGCGATTGAAACGCCCGAAAAGCGATGACAAAAACGATGCCTTCAAAGACAGCCGCCAATCCAAGCACGACGTAGCTCCACGTCGGGTCTTCGAGCGGCGCGGGATGAAGCAGATGTTTGATACCTTCGTAAATCGAGATACCGCCGCCGATACCGAAAATCAGAACGGCGACAATCAGACACCAGAAATATAATTCCTTGCCGTAACCGAACGGATGCAACGCATCGGCGGGTTGTTGGCTTTTGTGAACGCCGACCAGCAACAATCCGCCGTTGCCCGTATCAACCAGCGAATGAATGCCTTCCGATAGCATCGCCGAACTGCCCGTAAAAAATGCCGCCGTGAACTTCATCACCGCGATAGCGAAATTTGCCGCAATCGCCGCAAAAATAGCTGTTTTAGATTCTGCTGCCATAATAAAATCCGCGTTCATCCGCGGTCGTCTGCGGTTATTTATTTTCTAGAAAAATCCCATCGCTTTCTTGTCATAAGAGATAAGCATATTTTTGTTTTGGCGGTAATGGTCGAGCATCATTTTGTGGTTTTCGCGTCCGAAGCCCGATTTTTTGTAGCCGCCGAACGGAGCGTGTGCCGGGTAATTATGATAGCAATTTACCCAGACTCGTCCGGCTTTTATGGCACGCGGGACTTTGTAGAGTTGGTGCGCATCGCGTGTCCAAACTCCCGCTCCTAAACCATAAAGCGTGTCGTTGGCGATCTCAATGGCTTCGACTTCGTCTTTAAAGGTCGTAACGCTTGAGACCGGACCAAAGATCTCTTCCTGGAAAACACGCATTTTGTTGTGTCCTTTGAGAAGCGTCGGTTCGATGTAGTAGCCGTCTTCGAGTCCGCTGTTTTGTTTGAACGCTCCGCCGCCGCAGAGCACTTCCGCGCCTTCGTCTCTGCCGATCTGCAGATAATTTAAGATCTTTTCGTATTGATCTTTGCTAGCCTGAGCACCCATCATCGTTTCGGGATCTAGCGGATTACCCATTTTAATTGCCTTTGTTCGTTCGACGATGCGTTCGATAAATTTGTCGGCTATGGATTCCTGGACGAGAATTCTCGAAGGGCAGGTGCAAACTTCGCCTTGATTTAGTGCAAAAAGCGCGGCACCTTCGAGGCATTTGTCGAAAAATTCATCGTCCGTATCCATAACGCTTTCAAAAAATACGTTTGGAGATTTTCCGCCGAGTTCTAATGTAACGGGGATCAGATTTTGCGACGCGTATTGCATTATAAGCCGCCCGGTTGTCGTTTCGCCCGTGAACGCGACTTTTGAAATTCTCTCGGATGTCGCCAGAGGTTTTCCTGCTTCGGGACCGAAACCGTTTACGATATTCAAAACTCCCGCAGGCAAAATGTCCTGGATCATCTCCATCAAAACCATAATTCCGGCAGGTGTTTGTTCAGCAGGTTTGACGATGGTGCAATTTCCGGCGGCGAGTGCCGGGGCGATCTTCCACGTCGCCATCAGGATCGGAAAATTCCAGGGAATTATCTGTGCGACAACGCCGAGTGGTTCTTTGATATTCATCGAAAGGGTATTTGAATCGAGCTCCGTCGCACCGCCTTCTTCGGCACGGATCACGCCCGCAAAATATCTGAAATGATCAATCGCAAGAGGTATATCGGCGGCAGTCGTTTCACGAATCGCTTTCCCGTTATCCCAGGTTTCAACCTGTGCCAGCCGCTCGAGATTTTCTTCCATCACATCGGCGATCTTCCACAAAAGATTGCTGCGTGTAGTTGCTGAAGACGAGTTCCATTCGGGGGCTGCCTTATGTGCCGCGTCAACCGCCGCTTCAACATCTTCGGCGGTCGAGCGTGCGACTTTTGTAAATGATTTGCCGTCAACGGGCGAGATATTATCAAAATATTCGCCACCCTTTGGAGCGACCCATTCGCCGCCGATGAAATTTTCGTATTGTTCCTTAAATTTCGGTTTGTCGTATTGTTTTTGTGCAGCTTTCATTGTTCGTTACTCCTTTTAAAATGATTTAGTGCAGTCAAAACAGGGCTTCTGACTGCGGAACTTTTTAATTCAGTATGAAATGTAGTTTAGCATTTATGGCAGGATCGTAAAAAATTTATATCGCTATCTTCGATAGCTTTGATTTTGTTACGTCACCATCCCCATATCGAGCGATATGGCTACAAATATGTCGCGGTTTTCAACCGCTGAAATCGCGAAAATAAAATTCAATATGCACTTCACATGAATCTGTAAAATTAATTGATCCCCATTTTTTTGTACACATCTTTCAACGTTATGCTTGCAACTTCACTGGCTTTTTCCGCGCCTTTTTTTAGAATGTTGTTCAATTCTGCGTCGTCGAATTCTTTAACTCTTTCCTGAAATGGCCGGAGATATTCGACGACCACTTCGGATAATTCTCGTTTGAAATCTCCGTAGCCTTTGCCAGCGAAATTTGCTTCGCATTCGTCGCCCGTTTTACCAGACATTAGTTGGTAAATAGTCAAAAGATTTGTGATTGCGGGACGCGAATCGTCGAAGGTTATTTCGGTACCCGAATCGGTTACCGCTTTTTTGATCTTGCGTGTTATTGTGTCGGCATCGTCGAGAAGGAAGATCGAAGCGTTTTGGTTTTCATCTGATTTTGACATTTTGCACACCGGATCTTTTAGAGACATAATTTTTGCACCGATCGGCGGGATATATGGTTCGGGGATGATAAATGTTTCGCCATAATCACGGTTGAATCGTTCGGCAATATCGCGTGTTAATTCGAGGTGCTGTTTTTGATCTTGCCCGACGGGGACGAGATCGGTTTGATAAATTAAAATATCCGCGGCCATCAAAACGGGATAATTAAAGAGCCCGACGCTGGCGCGCTCGGCATTTCCTTTTGATTTATCTTTAAATTGCGTCATCCGCTCTAACTCGCCCATTCGCGCTACGCAGTTTAGTGTCCAAGCGAGTTCGGCGTGTTGGGAAACATCGGATTGAATGAAGATCGTTGAAACATTCGGATCAACTCCCGCCGCAAGATAGATCCTCGCGAGATCGAGGGTATTTTGGCGCAGAGCTTTCGGGTCTTGCGGCATCGTGATAGCGTGCAGATTAACGATGCAGTAAAAACTCTCGTATTCATCCTGCAGCGCAACCCAATTTATTAAAGCACCGAGATAATTTCCGATGTGGAGCTGTTCGGTCGGTTGAATGCCGCTGAAGATTCTTTTTTTCATAGATTAAGATGGCCAAAGCGATGGTCCAATGCGTTGGCCGTGAGTGTTTGGCTTGTTAACAAGACGAATAAATTCCACTGCCGAAGTCGCCAACTTGGGACCGCGTTGGATTGTCAGATCGATTTTAGCAGAGTAAATAATCCGATAAGGAACGGTCGAATTATTGCACTGAAAATACCCATATAAACGAAGAGCAGCAACAGCATAAATCCAAACTGCTCAATCATATCGAGAATTGGTTTGAAACTATCCGGGACAAAATTTGAAAGAATTTTACCGCCGTCGAGCGGAGGAATCGGAAGCAAGTTAAAAACTGCCAGCGATAGATTGAGAAGCATCAGGTTACTGACGAATATTACCAAAGGATTTGTTGCGCCTGAAAAAAATTCTTCCGGTGCAAAACCTTGTGTCATTAGTATTTTTGCCAATGCAATTCCGATAATCAACAAAACGAGATTTGCCAAAACGCCCGCGATCGAAACCCAGAAATTGCCTTTTTTATAATTTGACCATTTCCGCGGGTTGACCGGAGTCGGTTTGCCCCAACCAATCAAGGGGATTTGTCCCAGACCGCCCCCAATCGCACCAAAAATAAATGCCGCAATTGGTATCAGTAAAGTTCCGATAGGATCGGTGTGCGAAACCGGGTTTAGGGTTACGCGTCCGAGCATATAGGCTGTATCGTCGCCGAATTTATTTGACATCCAAGCGTGCGCAGCTTCGTGGCACGAAACTGCCATAAGCAAAACGACTATGAAAATTACTAAGTGGCTTATCAATTCAGCCGTGAAAATATCGCCCATTTCTTACTCCGGATTTTGCCCAATGCTTTGTTTTTGCAGTTAAATTGTGCCATTCTTTTACGATATTACAAAATCAGATTTGGAGTGTTCAAAAAATTGGACAACTCACCTGCGGGGTTGCCGAAAAACGTAGATCGGCGAAACCGGGTGAGTAATTGGATTGCGACGTACCAACATGAAAAAGCATATAATTTGTATAGCAAGCGAATTTAAGGGAAATGAGTTTATTGAAGAATGCCATAAAGCCGGTTGGCATGTGACGCTTTTGACGCGTGAAGATCTAAGCTATTCCGATTGGTCATGGACGAGTCTGAATGAATTGCGAACGGTTGACCCGAAAGCTACTGAAGAAGATTACTTGCGTGAAATTATTAATATCGCAGTTCATCAGCCGGTTGATCATATCGTCGGGATGGATGAATTCGATGTGCTTCCTTCGGCAAGAGCACGGGAATATCTGCAGATCTTTAAAGGAATGAGCCGCTCACATGCACTAAGATTTCGCGATAAACTAACAATGCGAAGTATTGCGGCTTCAAATGGCGTGCTTTGTCCTGAATTTACAGGGATTTTCAATACTGAGGCTGTTAACGACTACCTGGAGCGCGTGCCGGCTCCATGGATCGTAAAACCGAGAACGGAAGTTTCGGCATTTGGTATTCGGAAATGCGATTCAAAGGAAGAAGTTTGGAGTGTATTAAACGAACTCGAAAACCGTGAAACATGGCGTGATCACCCATCGAAATTTCAAGTCGAGAGATTTATTGAAGGAAACGTTTACCACGTAGATTCAGCTTTACTGGATGGGAAAGTGATAGCTTGCGGAGTAAGCGAATATGGTACGACGCCTTTTAAGGTTGCACACGGCGGCGGTGTGTTTACTAGCTCGGTTATGGATTACAAGTCTGAAGATCGTAAGGAGCTAGAGCAGTTGAACAAGATGCTTTTGATGGCTTTAAAGCATGAGCGCGGGGTTGCGCATGCTGAGTTTTTGAAGTCGGATGAAGATGGAAAGTTTTATCTGGTTGAAGTCGCTTGCAGGGTCGGCGGGGCATATATCGCGAATGTGCTCGAACACGCCTGCGGGTTTAATCTTTGGCGTGAATGGGGCAAACTCGAATCCTCCACCGAGGAAAACCCTTACCAAATCCCGCAAACAAAGCAAGAATATGCCGGAATCGCTCTCGCACTTGCAAAGGAAGACGAGCCTGATACTTCGCACTACACGGACGAAGAGATCGTGTATCGCGTCAAAAAACCGAAACACGTCGGTTTGATATTCCAATCGGACTCAAAAAAGAGAGTTAACAATTTACTCAAAACCTATAGCGAAAAGATTACTCATGACTTTCTTGAAATTGCCCCCGTTAAAGAGCGATATGATGATTGATGCCACTTGTTTTTTGGCACAAAATTTGGAAAATATATAGAATTCTGTCTTAAATTGGACCAAATTCATAAATTTTTGAACGAGATCATAATATGAAATATTTAAAAATAAATGTTCCGCACGTAGTCCACGAAATTTTCTCTGATGATGAGGCCGCAATCATAAATTTGAAAACCGGAAACTATTACAGCTTAAATCCCACGGGCGCGGATATTTGGGCAATGATCGAACAAAATCTTGCGAGCGATGAGATTGTCGAAGCGTTTAGCCGAACTTTTAAAAATAAGTCGGCGGTAGATTCTGTCAGAAAGTTTGTCGGCGAACTCTTGCAAGAGGATTTGGTAGTCGAAATCGAAGCGAGACGCGAAAACGGTTCGGGTGAATCAAATCTCCGCTATGAAAAAGCAGACCGGAAATTTATCGAACCCGAAATGGAAAAGTTTGGCGATATGCAGGAGCTGCTGTTACTTGATCCGATACATGACGTTGAGGAAACTGGATTTCCACACAAAAAAGCCCAAAAAGCATTGTCCTAAACCGTAATGGAAGGAAACTCGCCGAAATTAGGAAGAAAAACAAGTCTAACGTTTGAGGTATATCGTAGCAGAGAAAAGACCGCCGTATTTGAAATGTTTTATGCGGCATTTCAAGATGCTCGGGAAAATACCGGCGGCGCTAGTGATTTTCACATAGAGATCGCGGGTCACGTTATCCTTCTTAAATTTGCCGGCGATGCGCTGGTTTCAAAAATCACAAAAGCTCTGGATCATCTAAAAACCGGGGAAAACCAGGCTCCTGATCTAACAATAAATCTTTGGGATAGTGTATCTACAAAAAGACCGCTGCCACTCTTGCTTGAAACTATAACAGAGTTAATGCCGAACGCTGCCTGGACAAAAAAACTCGGGCGGAGGGAGGAAGTTTATCCATTAAGCAATGAAAGATTTTTGTCGTCGCTTCAATGGGGTTCAGAAATTTTTACAGTTTTGGACAAAGAAAAAAACAAATGTGTGTATTGGATAAAGAGCGTCGAAAAATTGCCATATTTTGAAATCGGGGCTCCGCTGCGTTCGATTTTACACTGGTGGTTTAGTTCGCCGACTTCCCAACTTGTTCACGGTGGTGCAGTCGGCGATGAAAATGGCGGAGTTTTACTCGCCGGTGAAGGAGGCTCTGGGAAATCCACAACAGCTTTGAATTGTTTAAGAGATGGCTTGTTTTATGCAAGTGATGATTATGTTTTGGTAGATATCGAAAAGCAGCCAATGGCTTTCAGCCTTTTTCAAACAGCCAAGGTCAAAACTGCCGAAGATATTGCCCGGTTTCCGGAGTTTGCGTCATGGGTAACGAACTCCAGTGGCGTTCTTGATTCAGAAGAAAAGCCGATGATTTTTGTCAATGAAAACAAACCCGAACAAATGGCGAGGAAATTGCCGATCAACGCAATCGTTTTTCCGAAGTTTGTTTCGGGGAAAGTTTGCAGTTTCGAAAAAATTCCTGAGCAGGAAGCGTTTCGCGGGTTAGCGCCGTCCAGCATCAATCAGACACCGTTTGCCGGTGCAGAGTGTGTTAAAATGCTGGGCGATCTGGTTCGCAAATTACCCGCGTATTCTCTTACGTTTGGCGAAAACCAGAAAGATATTTCCGATATTGTCAGACAGATAATCAAAGCGAACCGTTAAACACAGAGATGCCGAATGTTAGGTCACTTTTAAGTCAAATGCGGCAAATTGCCGGTGCCCAAGGTAAGAATAGTGCCGAAGAGCATCCGTATAAACTCGGAAAAGATCTGCTGAACGCCGGAGACTTTTATGGAGCCGTGAATTTATTCCGGAAATCGATTGATGAGTTCCCGGGATTTCCCTTTGCGTATCATGGGCTTGGTGTCTGTCTATATGATTTGGGCGAAAATCAAAAAGCCAAGGCCGCCTTCAATAGCTCGCTGGATCTGAATCCCCACTACGCGGAGACGTATGCATATCTTGGAAAACTGGAAATGCGCGAGAAAAATTATCCGGAAGCTGAAAGACTCTATCGAAAATCTCTTTCACTCAAACCTGATTCAGTTGAATCGTTATTAGGTTTGGCAAAACTTTTGCTTCTCTCTCGAGATGATTCGAAGGAAGAAATTCAAAGTCTATTAAAACAGGCATATTTCTTGAGACCACAAGATAATGAGATTTTATCGATCCTTCTTGATAATTCCGCTGCTGATATTGGGTTGTACCGTGAATTAGAAGAATATTTTAAAAACATTAATTCGCCTGAAAAAGCGAAGTTTTTTGAAGGGTTACGAGGACGAGCTGAAATCTTTAACAAGGTCGCAAACTAGATGCTACGCCCGCTTAATGCACCTTTGCTCAGTATAGACGTTTCCAGCTCTTTCCATTCGAAGGTTTCGGTCAATTCTCCTACATCCAGACGTTTCCCGGTTTCAACGATCGAAAAAGTAATAAATCTGTGCATCCATTCCCACAATAGTCCGTCGCTCGTAAAGTTTGTAAATTGTTTTGAAGAGTCTAGCTGTTCTTTCATCATCTGCAACTCGCCGCCCTCAAACGCCCGGAATGCAATCCAGATCTTCGACATGAATTTGATCGGGTTTGCGATTTTCTTGATGTGGAAGGGTAGATCATCGCGATCAAAAAAAGCGCTCCATAAAGTATCCATTGAGCTGGATTGTTCCGAAAGCTTGCGCGTCAGACTCCCGACATGTTGTCGGTAGGCAACCGAAATTCTTTTTTCCCAAGCAGTACGAAACCCCTCGAGCGCCATACGTAATATCAGATCTATATCTTCGGCATGGCTCATTTCCACATTAAATCCGCCGACTTCGCAAAGTGCAGAACGCTTAAACAGCATCGCGCTCGGCAAAACTCCTTGAAAACGAAGCCAATTAAAAAGATCGAGCACGGGCACTTTATTCCATGGTTGCCGTTCGACGATCGGATTCCCGTTTTCATCAACAACCATCCAACCGCTCATAATTATTTCACAGCTTTTTTGTTGAGCGATCCTTATTTGTACTTCAAGTTTATCCGGGAATAAAAAATAATCATCTGAATCCAGGAATGCGATAAATTCGCTTCGGCTTTCTGATATACCGCGGTTTCTCGCAGCAGAAACACCCATATTCTTTTGGCTTATTATTTTTACTGCGCCGCCAAAACTACCAACAATTTTGGCTGTGTTATCGGTCGACCCGTCATCTATAACGATTATTTCTTTTGAACTAATTGATTGATTTAACGCACTCTCAATCGCGGTAGCGATAAACTTCGCGGAGTTATAGGCCGGGATAACAACGCTTACAGTATATGATTTCTTAGTATCGGTAACCATAAAGCTTAATCCGCAGATTTGTTATATTCATTCACTACAATATCCGACCTACCGTCCATTTTGACTTCTCCTCTTTCCAGCCAAATGCATCTTTCGCAATTAGATTGAATTCTGTCGGTATCATGTGAAACAAGCAATATCGTATGACCGCTTCGGGCAAGTTGGTCAATTTTTTTTACGCATTTGGCTTGAAAATTTATGTCGCCTACCGCGAGAACTTCATCCAATAGAAAAATTTCAGGTTCGAAATGTGCGGCGATCGAAAATCCCAAGCGGATATTCATTCCATTTGAATAGTATTTGATCGGGGTTTTTACAAATTCTTCAATTTCAGCAAATGAAATGATTTCGTGGTATTTTCCCCTGATTTCATTGTGAGTCATTCCTAAAAGCGAACCGTTTAAAAAAATATTCTCATGACCCGTTAATTCGGGATGAAAGCCGGCGCCGATCTCGATCAATGAACCGACCCTTCCGTACAATGACGCACTCCCTGTGGTTGGAAATGTTATTTGCGAAAGAATTTTCAGAAGCGTTGTCTTTCCCGCACCATTAGCTCCGATTATTCCTACCGTTTCACCCTTGCCAATTTCGAAATTGACGTTTTTGAGAGAAAAGAATTCGCTCTTCGAATTTACGTTCGATCTTGAAAATACAGCAGCGATCGTTTCACGCAAAGTTCGCAGCGAAAGGTCCTGGTCGCCGATCGTATATTTCTTACTTATGTTATTTACAACGATCATCTTAAAATCAAATGTAATCGGCGGTATGTTTTTGAACACGAGCAAAAACGATCATCGCGATAAACGACAAAATTATCGTCCAGATCAGCGTTACAGCAAGCGCCGCCCATGCAAAATCCCCGCCGAGTAAAGCGGCTCGTACATTTTCGATAATTCCGGTTACGGGATTAATATTCACTATCCATTGCCATTTTTGCGGCAAAGCCTCTGGCGGGTAAATCACCGGTGTCAGGAAGAAAACCATCTGAACTGCAAATGGCAAAAGATTACGAACGTCTCTGAAAACCACGCTCATTGACGCAAAAATTGCGCCGATGGAAAGGGCTAAAATTGCCGTCAATAGCCACAAGAAAGGCACGATCAAGATACTGAAGCCAATCCCAATTCCGTAAGCGATCGCCAGGATCATAAGCAATGCAAAGCCGACGATAAAATCCAGTCCTCCTGCGATTACTGAAGACATTGGCAGCATAAGCCGCGGGAAATAAATTTTGCCGAGTAAATAGGAATGATGTGAAAGGGAATTTCCAGACTGTGTTATTGCGTTTGAAAAATAGAGCCAGGGCACTAATCCGCAAAAAACATAAACCGAGTAGGGAACTCCTTTATTATATTCGCTAAAAAATCTGTTAAAAACGATGGTGTAAATCACCAAAGGAGCAAGCGGTTGAATAATTGCCCATAAAACTCCCAAAAGGGTTTGGCGGTAGCGAAGGCGGATGTCGCGTAAGACAAACGATTTGAGGAGGTCCTTTTGCCGCCATATGCGCCGCCAATCAAGATCGTGCCAACGCTTATCCGGTGAAATCCGAATAAGTGGCGTTTCCGGATCATAACTTGCTTTCTCGCCTTCAGCTTGAGAAAAAGATTTGCTTAATTCACTTTCCATTGATTAACGATCTGCTTGTAAAAACGTTTTCCGATCTCAGGCGGCAAGGCGAGAATTGAATTGACGTTCCATTGTCTGCACAAAAATCTAAGAAACCCGTTTGCAGAGACTTTAGAATTATTCACCGGAACATTTCTAAGATATTTGTCGCGCAGAACTCGGTAAGATGAGGTAATCGGCCTTCTTCCTGCAAATTCCGTTTTTGAATTCCTTAACAACTGGTCTCGGAATTCTTCAGGAATTTCAAGATCTAAACTCAGCGTTAAGTAGTCAAAGACATCTAATAAGGACGTGCTGATGCGTCTCGCTTCCGCTTCGAAAACTAATTTTTCCCAGCCGATGTCAGAATTTTCTTTAAGAAGATTATTTAGTAATAAACTCGTTCGGTTGAGTAGTTCTTGATGTCTGCATAAATATAAGATTTGGTCCGTCGGTTCTAAAACCCTGATTGGATTTTTACCGGTTGAAGTTACTTGTGATCGCTCCCATATATTTTTGTCAAATGTGTCCGTGTTCCAGGAGAGCTTTATTTTCATTGTCTTTCGATAGGTTAAGACTATGAAATCGGAAAGCATCAGATCTTTCTCCATTTTATCCCAATTCATTTTTTGCAAATGCGCGATAGTTGACCGAACATCATCCGGTTTGATCCAAATCTCGAAGGCATCGAGGGAGAATACGTCTTTCTCACCGAAACGATCAAATAGATTGAAGAAATTGCTCAGAACGATAAAATCAATGTTTCGCTCATTTAGAGTGGCATAAATCTGTTCCAGCCTTGGGATTCGAATCTGATTTTCAAGCCACGCTTTTTTGTGTATGCCCTTTATCTTAGGGAATAGCCGGCTTCCAGCGATTGTCGTGTGCAAATTTTTATAGACCGCAGGTAGTAGGCAATGTGAGTCCCATTCGATCTCTTCAAAGATTACTCTCTGCTCCCATTTTTCGAAATATTTGATCGCTCTTTCCGGCGGCAATGCAGCGGCTTTCAGCAGTAATATGTCTGTTTCACGATCGATCATTGTTTAAAACCTACTTTCGAATCTTTTTTTTACGTTCTATCGATGCTTTCAGCAGTTTTAATAAGTTTTGGTTATTTTCATTTGAATGCCAACTGGTATTCGATTTATGAATTCTCACCTTGAGTAAGACCTTAGGAATTACGGCGTAAGCAACACTCAAATCTTTGGCTCTCGAAAACCAATCTAAATCTTCACCAGTGGACAAATCTTCGTTAAAAAGTCCGACTACATCAAACACCTCCGGACGCGCAAGAAGAGTATTTGGTGTAAGACCAGCGGGCGTTTGGCCAAGCAATTCCGTACGAAATCCATCCGGAATATAATCTTCGAATTCGAGGAAATACTCTAATTGGCTAACTACAAATAAAATCGCAGGGTTTGCCTGCAGATGTTTCACCTGTAATTTCAGTTTATCTCTTGTCCAGATATCATCGTGTGTAAGAAAAGAAATCAAATCACCCGACGCATTATTAACCGCCGTGTTCCAGCCGTTTCCGATGCCGGTTCGATCTCGCTCGACGATCTTTACCTTCGGAAATGATCGGGCGATCTTAACGGTATCATCACTTGAATAATCGTCGACGACCAGAATTTCGAGCGCTTCGTACTCCTGATCTAAGATACTTTCAATGGATTCCGCGATATATTTCTCGCCGTTTTTTACCGTTATTCCTACGCTGACACTTGGAGAACTCATAAATAAACTCGGATGCTAGGATGCTTTCGGTTGCTTCAAAACAAATGAGCGAAAACCTTGCGACAAAAATTCTGACGGAATCTGCCAATATGATCTAACGCCTAAATGATATTGCAGGTATTTTAGATAAGCCAAGAATCTAGGCTTCAAATCTGTGCTGCTTGTAAGGCCCGGATATTGAAAAATTATTTCCTTTAAACAACGCTCAAATGTCCAGTCAGTGGTTTTTGTCATATGGAACCGCTGTGTCATCTCCTGGAATTTGTTAACTTTGCTATCTTCTAATTTGCATAGGATCTCATCAGGAATCACGGAAACGAAGTTTTCCTTCAAATATTTGAGTGCGATCGCAATGGGAATATTTACCCCGTGAAGTTTCGTTATTTCAACAAATTTATTCCATTCAATTTTTTCGAAATCTTTTCGTAGGATCATCACGGCGTCCGCAACCCATCGAAGTGGCGGAACCTCGTTATACCTTGCTCCATGCCAGCATATGTGAAAGAGCTGGTAGGTAGCAGATAAGGCAAGAGTTTTTTCCTTTCCGATTTTAATCGGAACTGCGTCTTCCCATAAGAGGCTGGTTTCATTGGCGTTTCTGCAATCGCGCATGATCTGCCAGTGAACATCCAACTCCGCTTGTCCTTCAGACTCGATAAACTGAACCGAAGGAGCGATCTCGATATTTATCGGTAGATTTTTGTCCTCCACTTCCCAACCATCTGATCTCAAGATCTCAAGAACTTCCGGAAAGTCGGTCTTCGAAATAAGGAGGTCAATATCATTCATAGGGCGCAGCGTGGATGAGCCGTAATATCGATCGCCCAGCGCGAGACCCTTTAGAACCAAAGTGTTAACGCGCGCTTGGCGCATGATTCTCAAAATCTTTTCAGCTTTTGAGAGCAATAATTGACTCTTGATGAATTCTTGCCGGTGCGAAGTTCTTAAGTCCATCAAACATTCATCGGCGATACCGTGATTTTGCAGGTTGTCATAAAGCAAAGGAAAAAGTTTTTGCGATGCTATATCTGCCTTACTCAACGAAAAGTCTCGTTTGAGTTCTTCCCATGCGAGAATCAATTCCTCTTCTTTGAGCAGAGCAACTCCTAACAGATTTTCCTGCATTCCGTCTGGAATCCATGAAAGTTTTTTGCTGTATTTAAAAAACATTTAGATCTCTTTACCCGCCCGTCTGCGGTCAATTGATTTTTTCAAAACGTGCAAGTAATCTTTTTGAAATCCGCGATGCACGATTCCATGGTTGTTGGTGTGTATCCTTCTCAAAACCAATAGTTCTTGCAAAGTCTCAATATGAAGATTTTTTTCTTTAGCTCGAACAATCCAATCGACGACCTCTCCAATTTTGGATGCCGTCTCAAATTGACCAATCCTATAGAAACTCTCCCGTCTAAGAAGCATCACACTTGGTACCATACCAACAAGCGAATTTGTAGCTAAAGATTCTCTGTTTTCTAATGCGCATTTCCAATCTCTCTGGGGAATATTTTTTATTAATCCGATTGCCGCTTCCATTTCCGGTTTGGTTCCCAAAATAGATATTTGCTTCTCCAGTTTCGTAGGAAACCAATAATCATCTTGATCTAGAAACGCAATAAATTCACCATTTGCTTTGTCCGCTCCGCAATTTCTCGCGGCTCCGGCTCCCATATTTTGTTGATAGTAATAGCGTGTCGGTATTTCGATATTCTCGACAATCCTCCTTGAGTTATCAGTCGATCCATCGTCAACTACAATGACTTCGACGTTCTTATAAGTCTGAGCCGATATAGATTCAAGCGATTCTGAAATGAAATTCTCGCCATTATAAACCGGAACAATTACACTTATTAATCCTGTTTGAATTGGGTTTCTCATTTTATAATGATAGTTTCCACCAAAAGTAGCTCGACATTCGGAAAATTGGATAGAATAAAGTTTAGATCAATACGGCGGAATCAGCAATTTGAGAAAATTCGCGTGAAATTTTATGGTAGAGAAAGATGTTGATAACCTAAAAGTAAAAAAATTTGAGAAAATAGCCAAAAAATTCGCGGGGTATTACGGCATTATTTCGGTTGATCCCGTGGTTATTCACGTTGGTCGTTTTTTGGATCAGGTGCCGGAATTTTTTGTTAGTTACAAAAGTCTATTCGAATGTTTAAAATCCAGTGAATTTCATTTGATAAATTCTTGGCGTGGGTTTGCGGAATCTGATTCTCTTATGTTGAGAATAAAGGCGAGCGACGAATTGATCCGGGATAATTTCCCTAATGTGACCAGCTACAACCTTTGTAATACTCATAAGCAGCTTGAGCTATTCAAAGCAAACAATTTGGAAAGCATTTTCTGCAATCACAATTGCTTTATCGATGAAAGAATCTTTCATCCAATCGATTCAATAACAAAAGAATTCGATGCAGTATATGACGCCCGCATCATTGAGCTAAAACGCCACTATTTAGGTTCCAAAATTAAGAGTATTGCGCTGCTATATGCCCGCAATGACGAAGAAAGGCAAACCGATTATTTTGCTAAAATATTAAGCGATATTCCACAGGCCTACCTTTACAATCACAATGAATCCGGCGATTACAAAAACCTTTCACCAGAGGACGTCAACCGGTGTTTGAATGAATGTAAAGTTGGTTTATGTCTATCGGAAAAGGAAGGCGCTATGCTTGCGAGCGCACAGTATTTGTTATGCGGTTTGCCGGTTGTATCCACAGAAAACTTGGGCGGCAGGGATGAATTCTTTGACGAGGAATACGTGGTAACTGTTAGGGCAGATCCCGATGAAGTGAAACACGCGGTTCAATATCTAATAGGGAAAAATATCTCACGTGAATCAATAAGGAAGCAAACTATATCGAGAATGAAGGAACATCGCGAGAGATTTATCGATCTTGTCCAAAATATCTACTACAATGCGGGATACGATAGATCCTTCAAGGACGAATGGGACTCCGTTTTCTTTAATAAATTGCTTAAATACCAGTCTTTTTCGGGGATCATACAAAGAATATAAACTTTGAATACTTCACAGATATCAGACGTAGTTTGATTCGAAAAACACGTCAAAAACGATTTTTTGTTATTTTATCCCTAATAAACTAAACTCACTGTTTTATTATGTCACGTCAGATAAAAACAGATCCCGGTGTGTTGTCACACGATCTCAATCAATACTTTCCGGAATTGCTAAAATTTGAATCTATCGAAGAAGCTGAGCGCTCGGAAGTGTACAAAAAGATTGAGCTAAAGGTTTTGGAAATAATGAGCTCGGTCGTTCAAGAGCAGTTTAGCGAAACCGAATGTAGCGAAACTGCAAAAAGATCCGTTAGTTGTGCTGCCTGGAACATCGAGCGGGGAAGCTTTCTCGATGACATCATTGATAAACTTCAAACCCGCAACGGACTAAAAGATAAGGACCTATACCTACTCACTGAGCTCGATTACGGAATGGCACGGAGCGAAAATCGTTTTGTCGCGAGGGAAATTGCGCAAAAACTCAAACTCAATTATGCATTTGCGCCTGTCTATATAGCGCTTCAAAAAGGCAGCGGCGTCGAATCGGAGGTTGCGGGCGAGAATAAGAATTCGATTCATGGGCTCGCCATGTTTTCCAAATATCCGATCAGGATGGCACATGCGGTTCCGCTCCCAAACGGCAAAGACAAGATGATCGGCAAGGAAAAACGTCTTGGATATTTGCGCGCGCTCGTTGCCGAGATCGAACATCCTCACGGAAAATTTCGTGCGGTCACCGTCCACCTGGACGTTCATTGTTCAAGACGTCACCGGCAGCGCCAGATAGATCTGATCCTCCGGCATCTTGAAACGCTCCCGCGTTTGCCAACTATTATCGGCGGTGATTTCAATACGACGACCTACAATGCCCAGAGTGCTACAAGCGCTATTTTAGGATTTTGGCGGCGGGTGATGATGGGAGTCAAAAACGTTGTAAAAAATCATTACCCGCATCCTGATC
>JBGTGX010000079.1:0-9597 GCA_041746475.1 Pyrinomonadaceae bacterium
ACGAGCATCAGATCGGTTTTTGCGTTGCTAACAACGTTATCGGCTACCTCTCCAAGAATTCTCTCCGAAGTAGTAGTAAACCCTTTCCAGCCCATTATTATGAGATCGCATTTTAGTTGTTGAGCGGAATCAATAATGACACGGGCAGCATCGTGTCCGACTTCGATCTGTGATTTGAATGGAATATTATTCTCTTCGGCATAGCGATTTGCCATTTCGAGAATTGGTCTTTCCTTCGTTACATAGAATGCATTGCTAAAATCTTCACGGTTCGGCGAAAGTTGCTCGGGAACTAATGCGATCCTCATTCCGACCACCTCGCCATCACGTTCTTTAGCAATTGAATGTGCCATTTCCATGAGCTGCGGTACATTTGCGGGATTTGAGAGCGTGACCAAAATTCGGTATTTGATCTTTTCGGGCAATTGGGAAGAGTGTATTGATATTGGCTCGAAAATGCCCTTACCGGGAGTTTCGGAAACTTCTGCTTCCGTTCCCATTCCTTTAAATAAAATGAAGCCGACAAAACCAACTGCCAGAGATCCGGCCGCCAGCACAACCGGCAAAACTCCGGTTTGTTCATGCCCGTTTATCGATCCACCGAAGATTCCGCCAAGAGTCCATAATTCCCATGTACTTTGAACCAAAAGGTAGAGATTCGATAAGATTCCCAAGATCGGCAAGAGCGGCACAAGTGGAACACGAAACGGGCGCTCGATATTTGGATATTTTCGTCGATGAAGAATTAGAGCCGCATTAACTAGAATCAACGCGATCAATAAAACTGCATTGGCAAAATTTGCCGTTCCTTTCAAAGATAGAACGATCAAAAATGCGAGAATCGCTCCGCCGATAAGTGCAAGCGAGATAATAGGCGTTTTCGTGCGCTGATTAACACGGCTGAAAATTTTCGGTAGATGTCCGAGTTGGCTCATCGCCAGAGAAACTCTCGAACCAGCCATGATCGAAGCATTGGTTGCCGAAACCATTGAAAATAACCCGCCGCCAACGATCACCATTCCCCCGATTCCGCCGAGGAAAAGCTCTGCTGCACGCCCCATTGCCGCTTCATCATATTCCGTGAGATTTGCTGCCAAAATAACCAGAATAACGAGCGTATAAAGAACTGTGACGAGTCCCATCGAGATAAAGATCGCACGAGGAATTGTTTTAACAGGATTGATAATTTCACCTGCCGATGCCGCAATTGCCGAAAAGCCAAAAAACGTTACAAAAACGAGTGCCGACGTGCTGGCGATATTGCCGAAATTTGTGCTGAATTTCTCGACGATCACCTTCGGATCAACACTGCCGATCCCGCCGACGACAAGCCAGATCAGCAAGACGACTTTTACAGCCGTGACGATTATCTGAAACGTACCGCTTTCCTTGGTTCCTTTAACATTCAATAAAGTCAACAGAATCAGGGCAATAATTCCGACGATCGTTCCGTAACTAAGATGATAAACAAACTCAACAAAATAACTTGAAAATGTGGCGAGATAAAATCCGCATGACGAAGCGTAGCCAAGAAATAATGCCCATCCGACCAGAAACGCGAGAGGTGCGGAAAAGGTCTTACGTGCGTACAAGTAGCCTTCCCCTGAATCAGGATAGACCGAAACAAATTCGCAATAGGTTAATGCGGTAAAAAGTGCGACGACCGCCGCCAATACGAAGGAAAGTATCGCCGCCGAGCCAACATTTTGAATCGCCAAGCCCGACAATGAAAAAATCCCCGCCGCGATCATCGTGCCGACACCGATCGCCAACGCGGAAATTAACCCAAGATCACGGCTCAATTCCGTTTCAATATTTATGCGCTTATTTTCTGCCAACTGATGATACTCTCCTAAAATTTGGAAATGTGGGGAACCAAAAACTCAGACATATAATACTTCCGAAAAGCGTAAATACGAATTGGCTAAATCAAAAAACATGAGAAACTATCGCGGATCATCCTCATCGGGAAATTTTGTCTATATTTCGTCTATTTCCTCCTGTGACCGGTTCGCCCAAAGTTCATTAACACGGCGCATTATTCAACCTGTTTGCAAATGTTCCAATCCGTCATCGCTTTCCTTTCAAAGAAAATCGATAACGTGTTTTTTTGGGGGGGGGGGTGCTGCATAGTCGGTCACATTCGTCATGCAGCGGTTCGAGAAGCTCATCACTTGGCATAGCACACAATTTACCGATGAAGAACCCACTCAACTTGTTGTCGCGTTATTGTTATTTTCATTCGAGATTCCCTTGACGTACTTATCGTACCAGCCTAAAAAACGCTCGAACCGGTCTTTTTGAAACGTCGGTCGCCGAATGCCATGATGTTCGCCGGGATAAACTACGAGCTGTGTTTCCCGCCCGAGGCGCTTCATCGCTTGATACATCTGTTCGGAGTTCAATATCGGCACATTCCAATCCTCTTCGCCTCCGATCCAAAGGGTAGGAGTAGTGATCTTTGCGACATTATTGAATGGTGAAATCCGTTCCCAGGCCGCGGCATTTTCCCACGGCAAACCAAGCTCTACTTCCCACCACATTTGGTAATGATCGTGCCCATAGTTTGCCCGGAAATTCGCCTCACTCGCGCCCGATACCGCCCCTTTAAAACGCGTCGTTTGGGTGATCACGTAATTTGTTAAGATTCCGCCATATGACCAACCGCCGACTCCAAGTTTTTCCGGATCGACGTATCCTTTTGAGATAACAAAATCAACCCCTGCGTTTACATCCTGAAAATCGAGATTTCCCCAATCGGCAAAAAGAGCGTAAGAAAAAGCTTGTCCGTATCCGGAGGATCCGCGCGGATTTGTTTCCAGGACAACATACCCATTTGCCGCATAGAGCTGCGCCCAGTAGTTAAATTCGAAATCAAACTGCGAAACGGGTCCGCCGTGATTCCGCAGGATCATAGGGTATTTGAGCGACGAATTGAACCCAAGCGGCTTATATACAAACCCTTCGACAGCCGTGCCGTCTTTACTCTTGAAATTGATATTTTCTACGGATGTGAGGTTGATCTCATCTAGCAATTTTTTGTTTGAAATCGTCAGTTGCTTCAGCTCGCCGCCGCCGTAGCTAAAAACTTCGGGCGGCAACGCCGGATTTGTTATTAGAGCAGCGGCCGTATTTCCGGCGAGCGAGAAATCCTGGACAATATTCGTACCCGTCACGTGACGTTTGATTTCTTTCGAGGATATTTCGATCGATGCGAGCTGCTGCTCGCCGCTGTCTTCAAGAAGAAACCATATCGATTTCCCGTCGGATGAATATTTGGATCAATAATATTTCTGTCGAGCGCGGTCGTCCAAACGGTCGGCGTTCCGCCATTCGCTGAAATGGTTGCAAGGTGGTTCGTCGCATACCACATTGTTCTAAGCGGTGCCGTTACGGTCACATATGTGATCGTCGTTCCATCCGGACTCCACTCAGGATTCGTATCTTCACGCGGGTTTTTCGTTACCTGCAGGAGCGTCTGCCCTTTATCCGTATTGTCCGGGGAAACGATCCAGATATCAGAATTCGGTAATCCATCAGGATTCTCCGAGCGGTTGCTGACAAACGCGATCGACTTTCCATCCGGACTCCACACCGCCTGCGACTCATCAAAATCACCCGAGGTGATTTGAACCGGTTCGGCCGTTTCGTCGCCGACATGCAAAACGTAGAGATGTGTTCTGAATCTATCTAAATATCCCTTGTAATCCTCTTTGAACTGCAATCGGTCAACGACCACCGGAAGCGGTTTCTTATCGTCTTCCTTATCTTCCGTAAGCTCAGCCGGCTTTGGATCACGAATAGACAGAAGAAGTCTTTTCCCATCCGGCGACCACTCGTAATCCGAGACACCCTGCTT
The DNA here is from genome assembly GCA_041746475.1 of Pyrinomonadaceae bacterium. Taxonomy (GTDB): domain Bacteria; phylum Acidobacteriota; class Blastocatellia; order Pyrinomonadales; family Pyrinomonadaceae; genus Aridibacter. The sequence continues at coordinate 3,860 of JBGTGX010000079.1, forward strand.
TACTTTCGTGACCGCCTGCGCTTCGCCACCGAGGCGATTTAGCGTCCACACCTGTGCCGGCTTTGGTTCGCCGTCATCGCGCTTTTCCCGTCCTGCCAGAAACGAAAGAAATTTCCCATCGGGGCTCCAATTCGGTTTGCTTGCTGAATAACCCTTTGCTGTCATCGGAATTGCCTCGCCGCCCGATGTGCTGACCATCCAAATTCGCGTTTCCGTTTTGTCCTCCTTCAAGTCCATTTCAGAAACGGTATATGCAACCCATTTCCCGTCCGCGCTGATCACGGGATCAGCGACCTTCTTCATCTTGAAAAAATCGTCAATAGTTATGGGACGTTTTGTTGATTGGGAAAAAGCGAATGACGCGAATAGAACTAGAAAAAGTATAGAAAGATAACCGAGATTTCTTGTTTTCATTTGTAAGAATCCTTCCAAAGGCGGTCTGATGACAGAATGATTCTTATACTCTAAGACAAAGTTGCGCGAAATGAAAGCAATGGTTTGGTGGGCCGGGTGAAACTATGAGGCGGGAGAATTATCGCGACCGCGACTAAAACAACCCTGATTGAAAAATCAAAAACCATCCTGCTACTATTGCGAAAATCGTCAGCGCTGCATCGTGAATTATGATTGCATTTTCTTCGTTTCTCATTTTTTCTTGCCTCTAGTAAAATTTATAGAGTAGCTATCGTGTTCATGCCCCTGATATTTCAGGAGATGTTGAGACATCTTTGCAAAGTGCGTGCCATTTGTAGTTGCATTCGATTTTTTTGGCAATTTTTTCCGTTAGGAGGTTGTAGGTAATTAAAAATTGCAATCTTTGCACTTTTGGCGTATTACCTATAACTTATTACCTATCACCGACTTATGAGTAATATCCAACCAATTTTAGACAAGGCACTTGACGGCAATCGAATGTCGGGCGAGGAATGCACTACGCTTTTGGAATCCGACGATTTCGTGCGTATCGGTCTCGCCGCACACGAAATCCGCAATCAAAAGAACCCGATCGACACCGTAACATATATCATCGACCGCAATATTAACTACACAAACGTTTGCAATGTCGTTTGTACATTTTGCGCGTTTTACCGGCGACCCGGAAAGCCTGATACATACGTTCATTCGATCGAAGAAATTTGCAAACGAATTGATGAAACGATCGAGCTTGGCGGCACGGGCGTTTTGATGCAGGGTGGTCTGCATCCCGATTTTAATATCGAATGGTACGAAGAATTGCTTTCTACCCTTCATGCGAAATATCCAAACTTTCAACTCCATTGTTTCTCGCCGCCGGAGATTCACAACATTTCGCTGATCTCAAAGCTCGATTACGTAACCATAATGCAGCGCTTAAAGGATGCGGGTTTAAACTCGATGCCAGGGGGCGGAGGCGAAATATTAGACGACGATGTGCGCAAAAGAGTGTCAACAAAATGCACGAGCGCTGAATGGCTTGATGTGATGCGCGCCGTCCACGAAGTTGAGCTTCGTTCGACCGCGACGATGATGTTTGGAATCGGTGATGGTGTCTCACATCGCGTCGCTCACCTCCAAAAGATCCGGGATCTTCAGGACAAAACAGGCGGCTTCACAGCTTTCATCCCTTGGACGTTCCAACGTGAAAATACCGCTCTCGGAAAAAAGATCACCGAAGAACCAACCGGAATCGATTATCTAAAAATGCTCTCGGTATCGCGCCTCTTTTTGGACAACATTGATCACATTCAATCTTCGTGGCTGACGCAAGGCTTGCGCCTTGGACAGTCCGCACTGCGTTTTGGCGCCGACGATATGGGTTCAATAATGATCGAAGAAAACGTAGTCTCCGCCGCAGGTGCCGATACACAAGCTAACGAAAAAGAACTACGCTATCAGATCCGCGAAGCCGGCTTCAAGCCTCGGCAGCGAGATATTTTATATAATTATGTTGATCGTGATGATATTGAAAATGCCGATTCAAGCGATTCGTTGAAGCTAAAAGAATTAAGCGTCGCTTTTGCGGATTAAGATTCATAGAGTCAAAAAGTTTTCATTTTCTTTCATTATTTAATCGTTGTATCGGTAAATCTCCGGTTTTTTCAATTAGCGGAAGTATTGAGCAATCGCGTTCTTGGTCGCCAAAGGCTACAAACAATATAGCCTGGCGAGAATCGCTAGGTTCGCGAAAGGAAATGGACTGTCGCTGAAGGCGACGAACATCCATGTAAATCGTTGGTTCGACACTTTCAGCGTCGGAATTTCCGTTTTTCAAAGTCATATGGTTACGGCGAAACGCCTTCACCCCAGACGGCGAAGCGGTGTTGTCTGTCGTCGTTGGCGACTCAAACTTCTAAACTATTTTCAATCTTTCTAATTCCTCCGCCACGCCAATTGGGTTTGTGTATTGCATGTAAAGATCAAACAGAACCCCAATCGCTCGATTCATTCGTCATATTTGCAAAATTCTTACAGAGAATAATACGGCTAGAAATTCTCACGCTTCCATACTTGAATATCGACGATCTTGAACCGATCGGTTTAACAACCCAATTTCGTTTTAGCTATACGCTTTGCGTACCTTCTGAAAATCTTCAAAGAGCAAAAACACCGTCAATAATACACTTACCGTTTTGGCATACACGTTGCTTAGGCTAATGCGGACTAATTGTAAATCTTTAACTTTCAATGGTTTACAAGACTTTACGGTTCTTGACATCAAAAGAACAAAAAAAAGGAGAAAAACATGAAATTCAGTAACTTAAAGAAGACAATCACAATATCATCATTTGGCTTAATAGCTCTTTTGACAACCGGCGGAACAGCCATTGCGCAGCAAAACGGTAATGGACAGAGAAATAATCCAAATCGGGTTTCAAACCAAGAAAGGATTAATCCGAAACAGCAGAAGAAGTTTGAAAAACAGCAAAGGAAGTTTGAAAAGCGCGAAAACAAAACTTACAAGAAGCAAGCGAAAATAGATAATCGGCAGGCTCGCCTTGAACAGCAAAGACAAGCTCAAATTTGGCGTCAAAATCAGCGCAATCAAGCGAGTTACAATAATCAGAACCGTTACCGAGTTTACCGCAACGGAGGTTATTACAACACGGATTATCGGGGCGCAGAATTGTTGAAGCAGGCAGTAAACAAAGGTTACGAACAAGGATTTCTTGCGGGACAAAACGACCGATCGAGACGCCGGGATGATAACACTTACGGGTCTTCCGTTTATCGAAATGGAAACTACGGCTATCAAAGCCATGTCAGCTCTGCCCAATATCAATACTATTTCCAAAAAGGTTTTGAAAAGGGCTATGAGGATGGCTACAACAGCCGCAGCCAATATGGAAACGATAACGATGGAAGACGAAACATCTTGGGCTCGATCCTACAGGGAATTTTGAATCTCGAAAGATACTAATTTCTTTTTGAAAATCTAAAAGCCTACGAGCCCGGATCTTTAATGATCCCGGGCTTTTTGGGTTTTATACCTATTACAAAACTCTTACATTTTCCTCCGCTAAAACCTGATACTCTTTAATTGGCGTAAGATTCCCGTTTTTTCTTTAACTCAGCAAAAGCAAGAGGTTTTTAGTGAACAACGTAGTAAAGTTTCAACCTTCAAAATCATATAAGCTTATGTGGGGCGTAGTCGTTGGCATGACAGCTTTTCACATCGCGGCGGTCTGGGCATTGTTTTCATTTAGTTGGGGAAATGTGCTTGCTGCGTTAATAACGTGGTGGATTTCCGGAAGCGTCGGAATAGGACTCGGTTATCACAGGCTTCTGACTCACAAAGGTTACAAGACTCCAAAGTGGATAGAATATTTTTTAACCCTGTGTGCATCGCTAGCTATTCAGGGTGGTCCCGTCGGTTGGGTTACGACTCACCGAATTCACCATGCGATGACCGAAACTGACGAAGATCCGCATTCGCCCAAAAAAGGTTTTCTGTGGGCTCATATGATATGGGTTTTCTGGGGCGGCTCAAATTTGTACGATATGGATACGCGCAAACGCTATTCGCCGGACATGGTGAAGGATAAGTTTCACATGTTTATGGAAAAATACTATTGGGTTACCAGTGTTTTCTTGGGCGTAATACTTTTTGCAATTGGCGGCTGGTCAATGGTCTTATGGGGCGTGGGTCTCAGAACGGTCTGGGGCTGGCATTCGGTCTGGATCGTAAATTCGATAACACACATTTGGGGATCAAGACGTTTTGAAACTCTCGACACTTCAACAAATAATGCGCTCGTGGCGTTTCTTGCCTGGGGCGAAGGTTGGCACAATAATCACCATGCCTTCCCGCGTTCGTCACGACATGGAATGGCTTGGTACGAATTTGATTTCAATTGGTCGCAAATTTGGCTTCTTGAAAAACTGGGGCTCGTAACAGACGTTTACGCACACAACTTAGACGACGAAAGTTCTGCTCGTAAGCAAATAAAAAAAGCCGCTTAGCAGTGTTAAAATTTTAAAAGAGACCGTAGAAAATTCGGCATGATTCTAAGCGTTCGCGCTTACCCAAACAACCTGTAAACGCGCGTCATACCCTAGCTTTTGGCTATTACAAAACTCTTACATTTATTTTGCCTAAAACCTGATAGTCTTATATTAGCGCGAAAATATCAGCGTCAAATTTCGGTATATCGAGAGATCATTATGGATAACGTTTTAAAAATTAGGGAAGCAAAATCACCGAAGATTCAAGTACACACGATCTTCTTCGTAGTCCTGTTTCACATTTTAGCGGCGGCGGCAGTTTTTTCTTTTAGTTGGTCAAATATCATTGCCGCAGCAATTACATGGTGGATCGCAGGGAGCCTCGGAATTGGTCTGGGCTATCACAGGCTTCTGACTCATCGCGGCTTTAAGGTTCCAAAGGCTGTCGAGTATTTTCTGACGGTTTGCGGAACACTCGCTATGCAAAGCGGACCGCTAAGCTGGGTTACAACTCACCGAATTCACCATGCGTTTACCGAAACCGAGAAAGATCCGCACAGTCCGCGAAAGGGTATTTTCTGGGCACATATGGGTTGGCTCTTTCGCGGAAACGCGCAGCAGCATCCGCTCGAAACGCACAAACGTTATTCGCCGGATCTGGTTGACGACAAGTTTTATCAGTGGCTCGATAATTATTTTTGGATAACGAATGTAATCGTCGGCGGAATTTTATTCGCGATCGGCGGTTGGTCAATGGTGCTTTGGGGAGTGTTTTTCCGAATGGTATGGGGCTGGCACACGACATGGCTTGTAAATTCTATGACACACCTATGGGGAACGCGACGTTTTGAAACAAAAGACGATTCGCGAAACAATGCACTTATAGGTTTTCTGGCTTGGGGCGAGGGCTGGCACAATAATCACCACGCATATCCTCGTTCGTCCCGTCACGGTCTGGCCTGGTACGAATTCGATTTCAACTGGATCCAAATCTGGACGATGGAAAAACTTGGTCTCGCAAAAGAGGTTTATGCGCTCGATCTTAAAGAGAAGAAGAATAACGCGATACCGCTAAAAAAAGCGGCGTAAGCTAATTCATAATTGATAACAAATAACGGATAATGGATTTTTGACTTTTAATTTTCCATTATCCGTTTTACATTTTCAGTTGATTTATGCGGCGTAGAAAATCAGCGATATTCTTTCTTGTTTTGGGCATCAGCCTCGTTGCGCTCACAATTGCGCTAAATGTCGGCTGGATATTGTTGAATCTTCAAGAGATCGTCATGCTCGTTCTTGGCATTATTTTCTTTGCG
>JBGTGX010000080.1:0-46453 GCA_041746475.1 Pyrinomonadaceae bacterium
TAACAAATTTGCAGGGGCTTCCGGGTGTAAAGGTCGTACGGGCGAGTTCGGCATTTAGTTTTTCGATGATCAATATTATTTTCGAAGAAAATGTCGAATTATATTGGGCGAGAACGCGAATTTTGGAACGGCTTAATGTTGTGCAAAGTCAGTTGCCCGAAGGCGTAACTCCAACGCTCGGACCTGATGCAACGGGCGTTGGACAGGTTTTCTGGTACACGCTCGAATCGGATAAATATTCTTTGCGTGAGCTCCGAACGATGCAGGATTGGTTTGTCCGCTATCAATTAAACTCGGTCAAGGGTGTCGCGGAAGTTGCATCGGTCGGCGGATATGTTCAGCAATATCAGATCGATGTTGACCCAAACAGGCTTAGAAGTTATGGGATGCCGATCTCGAAGATCATCGAAGCGGTTCAAAATTCTAATAACAATGTGGGCGGAAATGTTGTCGAACAATCGGGGCAGTGGGCTGTTGTTCGCGGCATCGGTTTGATCGAATCCACGGCGGATGTTGAAAACATTGTCATCGGCTCAAGCAATGGAACGCCCGTTTATGTAAAAAATGTCGCAAAAGTAAAACTGGGTGACGCTTTCCGTGTCGGTGCTTTGGACAAAAACGGCAAGGAAGCAGTCGGCGGAGTTGTTATCGCGAGATACGGCGTCAACACTCTGGAAGTAATCGAAGCAACAAAGAAGAAAATAAAAGAAATCGAAGTCGGCTTGCCTGAAAGCGTAAAAGTCGTTCCGTTTTACGACCGCACGCAGCTTATCAATCGCGCAACCTCCACGTTGACACGCACTTTGATTGAGGAATTAATCCTGGTAACACTCGTTCACATCCTTTTTCTTTTCCACTTTCGCTCTATCTTGATAGTTTCGATTCCGCTTCCTCTCGCCGTCTTGATGTCATTCCTGTTTATGTATTTTATGGGAATTTCGTCAAATATTATGTCGCTTTCGGGCATTGCAATTGCGATTGGGGTGTTGGTTGATGCGGGCATTGTCGTCACCGAAAATGCCTTTAGGTATATAGAGAAAAATGAGGTTGATACAAATGATAAACGGGCAATTTGGGACGCAGTTTTGCAATCTACAAAACTAGTTGGCCGGCCCGTTTTCTTTTCGATGGCCATAATCATTTTAGCATTTATTCCCGTTTTCGCACTTGAAGGCAGAGAAGGCAAACTCTTTCATCCGCTTGCATTTACAAAGACGTTTGCAATGATCGCGGCGACCATTATTGCCGTCACTTTGGTTCCTGTTTTGTGCACATTCTTACTGCGCGGAAAAATGCACTCGGAAGATTCAAATCCCGTGATGCGTTTCCTGCAAAAGCTTTATAAACCTGCGCTTATTACCGCGCTCAAGAATCGCTTCGTCGCAGTTTTGATCGCACTCGCACTATTTAGCGGCGCTGTTTTTCTCGCGGTCGGCATCGGCTCGGAATTTATGCCGAATTTGAACGAGGGCGATCTGATGTTTATGCCCGTTACCGATCCGGCAATTTCGATCGATGAAGCATTGCGTTTGATCCAAAAACAGGACGAAATAATCGCCTCGTTTCCCGAAGTCGAACACGCCGTCGGCAAGGTCGGACGGGCGGATTCCTCGACCGATCCGGCACCCGTGAACATGAATGAAACGATCATTCACCTAAAGCCGAAAGAAGAATGGCGTGCGGGAGTTACAAGGGAATCATTGATTGGCGAAATGGATTCAAAACTAAAAATGCCGGGCGTTACAAACATTTGGACGCAACCGATCATTAACCGAATTGAAATGCTTGCAACCGGTATTCGGTCAGAGATCGGTGTCAAGATTTTTGGAAACGATCTAAAGACCTTGGAGAAACTCTCTACGCAAGTTGCGGCGGCAGTAAGCACAGTTGACGGGTCGAAAGATGTTTATCCCGAAAAGGTTATCGGCACGCCGTATATTGACATAGATATCAATCGTCAAGCGGCAGCACGATACGGGATCGATGTCGGGATGATCAATGAAGCAATCGAAAAAGGGATTGGTGAAACGAATCTTTCGACGACCATTGAAGGGCGGCAGCGTTTTCCGATTCGTGTCCGATACGCTCCCGAATTCCGCGACAATATTGAAAATATCGGGCAGATACCGCTCGTCACAGCGGACGGAATGACAATTCCATTGTCGCAGGTCGCTGACATTCGCACGACCGACGGCGCGTCAATGATCCAAAGTGAAAACGGGCTTCTGAAAGGAACGGTTTTACTTAATGTTCGCGGAAGAGACATCGGTTCGTTTGTAGCGGAGGCTGACTCAATCGTTAAAGAAAAGGTGCAGTTACCCCCCGGTTATTACATTTCATGGAGCGGACAGTTTGAAAATCAACAACGTGCGAAGCAGCGTCTACTGTTGGTCGTCCCGATCGTCTTAATCATTATTTTCGGATTGCTTTACATGACGTATAACTCCGCAGTCGAAGCGGCTCACGTTCTTCTCGCTGTACCGTTTGCGTTGACCGGCGGAGTTTATCTCCAGTGGCTGCTTGGTTATAACTTCTCAGTTGCAGTTTGGGTTGGATTCATCGCGCTTTTTGGCACTGCCGTTCAGACGGGCGTCGTAATGGTTATTTATCTGGAAGAAGCAGTTGAGAAAAAACGGAAAAAACTTGGGGCTTTGAACCGGGGAGATTTGTTTGACGCCATTGTGGAGGGTGCTCTTCTGCGCCTTCGTCCAAAAGTAATGACCGTAACTACGGTAGTCGCCGGGCTAATGCCAATAATGTGGAGTTCTTCGACAGGTGCCGAAGTGATGAAACCGCTTGCTACACCTGTTCTCGGTGGAATGGTTTCAAGTCTCTTGCACGTCTTGATAATTACGCCGGTGATCTTTTATTGGATTCATGGACGCAGATTGGATAAGGAAAACGCTCGGGCAATTGACGAAGATGCTTATGTGGGTGAAATTGATGAATAGAACTACAAAGAAAATTCTAACGGGGATGAAGAGGATAAATGGGATGGACAAAAGCAGATTTCAGAATAAAATCGGCTATCAGTCGTTACCTATCACCTATCAGCTTTTTATAAATTCCTCTTCACCCCTAATAACAATATCTATCTGTCTACATATTTGGTTAATTTTATTGATTTCATTCTTTTTCGTGCCGAACTCAGCTGCACAAATTGCCATTGAACCGGCGGTCGAAAGGGTCGAGCCGAAACAGATCATGCCTGAAGTTAAGCTAACTATCGGGCGATATCTTAATTTAGCAAATGGAACGACTGCGGACGAAGCCGTTCGAATCGCACTTGAAAATAATGGCGAAATCAGGGCATTAAGGGATGAACTGGAATCTACAAGATCGCAAATAAAACAAGCGGAGCTCAAAGCGAATCCGCGGTTGATGATTGGTGGTAACTTTCAACCGTTTGGGGAAATGAACGGTGAGATGGCTCAAGTAACTTTACCGCTTGAACTCGGCGGAAGACGTAGAGCAAGAATTGACGTCGCAAAAAATCAATTTAAGGTGCGTGAAGCGATACTTGCAAACAGTGAACGCGAACTTGCAGCGGAAGTTCGTTTGAAATTCGGTGAATCTCTGGCTTTGATCGAAAAGCTGAAATTTCTTGAAGAATTACTGGCAAATGTTGAGCAAGGGTATAAATTGATTTCTGCCAAAGTTGTTGAGGGAAGTAATGCACCGCTTGAGCAAAACATAAGTCTTGTCGAACTGAACCGAATTCGTTCGATGCGTGAAATGGTTGTTGCAAATGTTGTGATAAGGCTGCTCGAATTGCGAAATTTGTTGGGACTTGAACCAACTGAACCATTACGTCTTAAAGGGGATTTTGAAAATCTTTTGGATAGTATTCCGCCACTTGGCGCGGCAAACGATCAGGCTATTTTGCAACGTCCTGATCTGGAATCGCTTCGTTTATCGCTTGGGCTTGGAAATGCATCGTTGGAACAAGCCCGTTCTGAGGGGCGCATTGATGCAGCAGTTTTCCTCGGTTATCAACGAATGACAAGAATGATGCCTCAGGTTGTAAATCAAAATCCGCTTGAGCTTGATTCTAGGGTAGTTGGCGAAAGTTTTATAACTTTCGGCGTAGATTTAATGCTTCCGGTTCGAAATAAAAATCAAGGAAACATAGAATCTTCTTCACTCGAAATTAGTGCGGCAGAAAAGCGTCTCGAATTTGGTGAATTGACGGTTCGGCGCGAGGTCGCAGCTGCGTATGCAAGGTATGAGGGAGCCGCACGGGCATTAGCAATTTATCGGGTTGGAGTAAGAAATCAGGCAAAGCAAAACTTAAATGTGATATGGCAGACTTATGAATTTGGTGACAAAGATTTGCTCGATTATATCGGCGAAGAGCGTCGTTATTTGGAGTTGGAGAACTCGCTAATTGACGCAGAGTTGGAAGTCTATCAAGCCAGAATCGAAATTTATCGGGCGATGAATGCTCCCGAATTGATAATAAAATGAACAACGAAAAAGACAAATCGGAAAATATCGAAGATATTTCTGAAGAGAATAATTCTGAGACACATGAATCGGCTGAAGATTATGAAGTTGTCGAAGTATTAGATCCAACAAACAAGCCAAAAACCTCAGTCAGGAAATATCTGATCCCCGCTGCTCTGGGAATTGCGCTAATCATTGTTGGATTTGCCGCTTGGTTTTTCTTCCTAAAGGGCGAAGAAGGTAAGCCGGTACCTGCGCCGAGAAATACTGCATTTGGTGAAGACTCCGGCTCCGGTGAAAAACTTCCTTCCGGCGAGAAAAAAATTACTTTAACCGATGAACAATTAAAGGCTGCGGGATTGAAAATTGTTGCGATTGGCGAAACGCTCGATGCGGTCGCAATGAATGAAACAACGACCGGCGTTGTCGAAGCAAACGAATATGAACAAACCCCGGTGGTTTCGCAGGTCAGCGGAGTTGTAAAAAGCATCAATGCTGATCTTGGGCAATTCGTAAGAAAAGGACAAACGATCGCGATTGTGGCAAGTCAAGAGCTTGCAGACACGCAGTCAAAATACCTTTCAATGAAAGCGGAGCTTGATGAAGCAGAAAAGCGGTACAAAAGAGCCTTGAGTTTATCTGAAATCAGCGAAGAAAGTCGTAACGAATTAGACAAAACAACTGCCAACCTAAAAGCGGCGGAAGCTAAGCTGACCGAAACAAAAAGCAATTACGAACGCTCGCGAAAACTAGTGGAAATCGGTGCCACAAGTCGCCGTCAACTTGAGGTTGTAACAACCGAGCTAAAAATTGCTGAGGCAGATGTCCGAGAGGCAAAAAATAGATTTGATAGAGCGAGAGCACTCTTGAAAATCAACCCCGCCCGAAAAAATGAGATTGATCAGTTTTTAACAAAAGTGCGAAATCAGCAGGCCGACATTGCATCCGTACGTGAGAAATTAATGGTGTTGGGATTATCGAAGCAGCGAGTGTATTCGCTTAATTCGCCAAATCAGATCACTGCCGATTTGCCGATTCTTTCGCCTATCTCCGGAACGATTACGGCACGAATTGCTAATCAAAATGAAGTTATTTCGATGAACGGAAAATTAGCGCAAGTAACCGACCTTTCTACGGTTTGGGTAATCGGGCAAGTGTACGAAAAAGATCTTGGCAGATTGAGGATGGGAAGCGGTGCGAGTATTACTTCAGATTCATATCCCGGTGAACTTTTTCGCGGACAAATTTCTTACATCGATCCAAATTTAGATACGAATACGAGAACGGCTCAAGTCCGTATCGAGATTCCAAACCCGAATCAGAAACTAAAAATTGGTCAGTATGTGACGATTGCTTACGCTTCTTTAGGCGGTTCGGAAAAAACCGCTCCGTTAGTGCCGAAAGAAGCCGTTCAGATTATCGGCAATCAAAAGGTAGTTTTTCAAGCGACGGACGATCCGAAAATTTTCATTTTAAGACCCGTAAAACTCGGACAGGAAAAGCAAAACGCTTATCCTGTTCAAGAAGGAGTTTTTGTCGGTGATAAGGTTGTAACCGGCGGAAGTTTTTTGCTCAGGGCGGAATACTTGAAGACCAATCCGAATGAATTATAGACAAAAAGGCGACGAACAGAATCGACGCCTATATGCCTAGATTGCTTAGCAATTTACTTTCGTTTTAATAGAAAACCTAGTACCAGACCGATGGCCGCAGAAATCAGAATCGTTTGTCCGGGTTTCTGACGGGCAAATTCTTTGGCATCTTCGACCAACTCTTTTGGATCCTTATCTTTCAGCTCATTGAATTTTTCACCGGCTTGAGTCAATTTTTCATTGGCGAAAACCTTAGCTTTTTCTGCCGCGTCCTGAATCTTTTGACCGTATTCTTGTGCTTGCATCTTTAAATCTCCTAGATATTCGTCGTCCAATTTTCCCGATTTCTCATCCGTCACCGGTATGAGGCTTTGTTCCAATTCCTTCTCAGCTTTTTCTAATTCCTTTTCAAATTCTGACATGTCAATTTCCACTCCTTTCAATAAAAAGTTTCCGAAAAACTTCGACTTCGCGCAAAATCTTTCACCCAAATAAAACTTTCGGATGAGCTTTGTGCGTAGAAAGGTTGTAACGAATTCGCGAGAAAAAAAGTTCAAAGAAGTCAGAAACTTTACTTGACAATAACGATAGGAAAATGCGAATCTTACAAGTTAGTAAGCACTTACTTACATGGAGAGGCAGGATAATTGGTTAATAATACCCAACAAATGGCGACGCGTATGAGCGGCGAAAAAAGAAGGATACAGATCCTTGAAGTCGCGATTCGCCTGTTTGCAAAGCAAGGTTTTAGCGGAACTACAACTAAGAAAATCGCTGAAGAAGTCGGTGTTTCGGAAGCGATGGTGTTTAAACATTTCGCAAATAAAGACAAACTTTATGCCGACATTATTGATTACAAAGCATGCAATCATGGGCTAGAAGATCCATTTGCCGAAATATCCGAAGAGCTGAAGGCCAAAGATGATTTTGGTGTTTTTTACGGAATGGCTCTAAATGCTCTGCGCCATCATGAGGAGGATAAAGATTTTATCCGGCTTTTGCTTCATTCAGCACTCGAAAATCATGAACTCTCGAAAACGTTTTTCGAAAGCTATGTTTCGGAAATTTACGATTTTTTAAGTGGATACATCAATCAGAGACAGAAAGAGGGTGTTTTTATTGATGTCGAACCGAAAATTGTCGTTCGGGCATTCGTAGGTATGATGATTCATCATTCAATGAGCAATACACTTTGGGATCCCGAGCAGAAAATACTGAAGGTTTCTGACGAACAGGCGGCGCGCGAATTCGCCAATATTTTACTAGATGGAATTAAGAAATAGAAATAGTTTTATGCGTCTATTCAAAACCTTATTTTTGATGATAGCTGCGGTTTTTGCCGTTTCATCCTGCAGAAACTCGGTTGCGGAAAATGCTGATGCAAACAGCAACACGGACACACCGATCGTAAACATTGAAACCACGTTGGCTAAGGTTCAGCAAATTCCAACTTATTTGGAGGCTACCGGAACGCTTTCCAGCGATGCGGAATCGAATGTTGCGCCAGCAATCGGCGGAAAAGTGCTACGTGTATATTTTGACGTCGGAAGCTACGTCGAAAAAGGTAATGCGCTGGTACAACTCGACGCGGGCGACGCGCAAATTCGCCTCAAACAGGCCCAGGCACAGGCGGATCAATCCCGGAAAGCAATAAAACAAGCCGAAGCGGGAGTAGATCAGGCGATCGCGAATTTACGCCAAAATCAGGCGCGGCTCGGTCTGACGAGCGGAAGCAATTTCGATATAAACAAATTTTCACAGGTAATTTCCGTCACAGCACAACTACGATTGGCCGAGAAAGAATTGGACCGTTATGAGAAGTTAATTGAATCGGGCGATGTTTCGCGATCGGCATATGATCAGAAGAAAGCTCAGCGGGATCAGCTTTTGGGCCAGCTCGAAGAAGCGCGATCAAATGCCGCTGTTGCGATAAAAGCGATTCAAACCGCGGAAAGTGCTGTCGCAACCGCACGAACACAGGTCGGAAATGCTCAAGCAGCGCTTGCTACGGCGCAGACACAAGTTGAACAAGCCAGAAAAGGGATTATCGACAACACGATTTACGCACCGATAAGCGGCTACGTTTCCGAACGGAATGCCGATCCGGGCGAATTTATTTCACCAAATCAACCAAACGCGAAAATAGCAACGATTGTTAGAACGGCTGTCTTACGTCTGAAAATTAATGTGCCCGAACAATCTATCGGGAAGGTTGCCGTCGGACAAGGCGTTTCCGCGCAGGTTTCCGCTTACCCTGATCGAAAGTTTGCAGGAACGATCATCCGGATATTGCCGAGCTTAAATCCGCAATCGAGAACATTGACGGTTGAAGCGGAGATCGAAAATGTAGGAGGGATGCTAAAACCGGGACAATTTGCAACCGTAAGAATTACACAGTCGAAACCCGAACCCGCGATTATGATTCCTGCAAAAGCCGTAAGATCCGACGGCGACCAAAATATCGTTTTTGTGGTCAAAGATGGCGTTGCAAACGAACGCGTGGTGCAAACCGGCCTTCTGGAGAACGATATGATCGAAATAAAGCGCGGCGTGTTGGAAAACGAAGTGGTCGCGACGACGAATGTCGATAAGCTCAGTGATGGGGTTATTGTTTCGCAATAACGCCTCAGAGTTTAGAGTTCAGCTTTGAGTATCGAAAAAGAAAAGTCGATGGCAAAAATAGAAAAGTTTGAGGACATTAAATCTTGGAAGTTAGCGCTTGAAGTTACCAACGAGATTTATGAAGCAAGTAAAATCGGAGATTTTGCTAATGACTTTGCCTTGCGGGGATCAAATACGGCGTTTTGCAGTTTCAATTATGTCAAATATTGCTGAAGGATTTGAACGTGAAGGAAACAAAGAGTTTGTTAATTTTTTGACCATTGCAAAAGCATCTTGTGCGGAATCACGGTCGCAACTTTAAGTAGCATTGGTCCAGAATGACTTGACGCAGAAACAGTTTAACAAAATTCTCAAGGAGTTGAACGAATAGGAAACTTGCTTGGTAGATTTATTAAATATTTACGAAATTCAGATTTTAAAGGCAGCAAGTTTAAGAGCAATTAACTAACTCTGAACTCTAAACCCCAAACTCTGAACTATTAAGAACTATGCAGTGGTTAGCAGAAATTTGTGTTAAACGTCCGGTATTTGCGACGATGTTGATTTTATCACTGGTCGTGGTTGGAGCATTTTCGTTTTTTTCATTGGGGGTTGATCTGTTTCCAAAGGTCGATTTTCCGACGATCACGATTACGACCGTGAATCCGGGTGCCTCGCCTGTCGAGATCGAAACCGAAGTAACCGAAAAGATCGAAGAAGTTGTAAACACGGTTAGCGGAATTGATGAGTTGCGTTCGACTTCGCTGGAAGGTGTAAGCCAGGTATTTGTTCAATTTATTCTCGAAAAAGATGTAAACATCGCAGCCCAGGAAGTCGAAAATCGCGTCCAGCAGGCGATTCCCAACTTGCCGGAAACCGCCGAGCAGCCGACGGTTCAAAAACTAGATTCGGATGCGGCGCCTGTATTGAGAGTTGTTGTTTCAGCCCCTGATTCGTTGCGTGAAGTAACCGAAACGGCAAAGACAAAAGTAAAGGAGCGAATTGAATCGGTAAATGGAGTTGGACAAGTTCAAATTGTCGGCGGACGCGAACGGCAAATAAATGTCTGGGTCGATCCGGATAAGATGCGCTCGTTTAATATCACTCCGGTTGAAGTTACCGCTGCTTTGCGCGTTCAGAACCTCGAATTTCCCGGAGGACGCGTTGATGAAGGCTCGCGCGAGGTGAACGTCCGGACACTTGGAAAAGTTAAAAAGGTAGAAGATTTTGAAAATGTTGTAGTTGCAACTCGTGCAAACTATGAGGTTAAGGTCAAAGACATTGGAACAGTTGAAGACGGTGCCGAAGAGCTTCGTTCGCAGTCGTTCTTAAACGGAAAACCTGCCGTAACTTTAATCATTTCAAAACAATCAGGTGAAAACACGGTCGCCGTCGCACATGAAGTAAAAGATGTCTTGAAAGAAGTGGGAACTGGTTTACCGAAAGACTACAAACTCGAAATTATCGGTGACAACTCTGTTTTTATCGAGGCTTCGCTGAGTTCGATCAAGGAACATTTGATTGTTGGAAGTATCCTGGCGACGATAGTCATTTTCCTGTTTTTATGGAATTTCCGCTCGACTCTTATTGCGGCCATTGCGATTCCAACCTCCATTATTTCAACATTTGCGCTGATGTACGCAATGGGGTACACGCTTAATAACATCACAATGCTTTCGTTGACGCTGATGGTTGGAATCGTGGTTGATGACGCCATCGTTGTACTCGAAAACATTTATCGGTTTATCGAAGAAAAAGGAATGTCGCCATATAGAGCTGCGATCGAGGGCACTCGGGAAATAGGCTTAGCGGTTTTGGCAACAACGCTTTCACTTATGGCGGTTTTCGTTCCGATTGGTTTTATGGGCGGAATCGTCGGGCGCTTTATGTCATCGTTTGGACTCACGTCGGCATTTGCGATCGGGGTTTCGCTTATCGTTTCCTTCACACTTACGCCTATGCTCGCCGCGCGTTTGATCAAATGGAAGCCGCCGTCAAAGGAAGAAAGTTCAGAGTCAGAAGAAGCCGAGGATTCCGGATTTGTAGATGAGCAATTTCATGAAGAACAGGAGAGCCTGGTGCTCAATGAATCAAGAGTCCCGACGGAAACTGCCGACGCTCAACTCCAGATCATAGACGATGGACCGGGAATGGATGATTCGCCGCTTCTCGCAGAAAACCAAAATTTGAATCAAAAGGATCATAAAACTTCAAAAGATTCTTGGTTTTATAGGATCATCGACGACGTCTATACGCAGATGCTTGAGTTTTCAATGTCGCATCGCTGGATAATCGTTGCAGCTTGTCTGATGGTTGTGCTGAGTATCGTTCCGCTGTTTATGTTTGTCGGTAAAAACTTCTTACCAGTTGATGACCAATCACAGTTTGAAGTGTCGGTTAGAACCGACGAAGGTACATCGCTTCAGGCAACTACCCTATTGATGGAACGAATAGCAAATGATATACGCACACTTGACGGCGTAACCGACACTCTTATAACAGTTGGCGGCGGACAAGCGAGTGCGGTAAATGCCGGTTCGATCTACGTGAAATTGTCCGATCTCAGCGGACGCTCAAAATCGCAGGAGCAGCTTATGAGCGACGCGCGCGGACTGATGACCAAATATCCCAAACAATTGCGGACCGCGGTTCAGCAGGTTCAGACATTCTCGGGCGGCGGTTTTAGAAACGCCAACGTGCAATTTTTTATTGGGGGACCGGACCTAAAACAACTTGAAAAATATTCGAAGAGGTTCGTTGAGGTGTTGAAGAAAAATTCTGACGCGGTCGATGTCGATACGACACTAATAAGCGGCAAACCCGAAGTGCAATTCACAATCGATCGCGAGAGAGCCGCTGATCTAGGCGTTCGTGTAGGAGATATTTCGCAGGCTTTAAATATTCTAGTTGCGGGGCAGCAGGCCACGTCGTTTAATGAAGGTAAAGAGCAATACGAAGTACGTGTTCGCGCGAAACGGGATTTCCGGAGTGATCTCGAAGGTCTCGATCGGCTTATAGTTCCTTCATCAAAACTCGGCGCAGTTTCGCTCGGCGATGTGGTAATTCCAAAAAGCGGAACCGGACCAGCGGCAATCGATCATATTAACCGACAGCGTCAAGTTACAATCCTGGCAAACACAAAGCCCGGCGGTTCGGCAACTAAAATTCAGGCGGATATCGATAAGACCGTAAAGGAATTGAATATCCCGTCAACCTATCAGGCGGGTTACGTAGGGCAATCTAAAGAACTCGGAAAGGCTGGAATGTATTTTCTCTTGGCGATCGTGCTCTCCTTTGTATTTATGTACATCGTCTTAGCGGCTCAGTTTGAATCCTTTATTCATCCGATCACGATATTGCTGACACTACCGATTGCGATCCCATTCGGAATATTGTCGATCCTGATAGCGGGGCAAACCGTAAACATCTTTTCCGGTCTCGGGCTTCTGCTCCTATTCGGAGTCGTAAAGAAAAACGCAATTCTCGTTATCGACCATATAAATAAACTGCGTGAGCAAGGGTTGAATCGTCATGATGCGATCATGAAAGGAAATCGCGACCGTTTGAGACCGATCCTGATGACAACAATCGCATTGATCGCCGGGATGATGCCGCTCGTCGTTGCCCGCGGCGCGGGGGCGGGAACGAACCGTTCGGTCGGTGTTTTGATAGTAGGCGGACAGGCGCTTTGTTTACTTTTAACACTTTTGGCAGTTCCGGTTTTTTATTCATATTTTGATGATCTGGGAAATTTGAAGATTTTCCAGGGATTGTCTAAGGGAATGCAGGTTGTTAGACGGAAAACCGCGGAGACCGCGAGCTCGATCTTCAGTATCTTTGGAAGGTAAGGAAAACCGGTAAAGCTTTGTGGCGGTTAGACGGAAAGTTTTGATTATGAAGCAGTTTAGGATGAAACGATACATATTTATCTTTTTGTTTTCGCTCATCTGCGTGAATTCTTCTCTCGGACAGAGTGCAGCACCTACGCCGAAGAGTATTGATGATTCGCAAGATGTGCAGCCGGAAAACTTGAAAGGAGTTCCACAGGTTGCACCCGGCTATCAAAGCGACGATCAAACACTCCCGGAGCTTGGTCGCGTCGGCGTAGATATGTTGTCGCAGCGAACCCTCGCATTGCGTGAAGCAATTGTCAAAGCTTTGGAAAACAATAAGGATATCGAGGTTTCGCGAAAGAACGTGAAAATTGCTGAGTTTGATTTTCAAGCGGCCGAGTTGCCTTTCACAGCTCGGATCGTCGGGAACAATTATTACGAACGCGCGGCTTCGCCAAACGTCAGTATTTTTAACACTAGTCCGACCACAACGACGACCTCGCTAGTCTCCGATATAACTTATCAGGGTTTTATCAAGAAATACGGAACGGCGTATCAGGCTAGTTTTAAGAACCGAAGATCGACGACGGATAGTCCGGTTTCAATTTTGAGTCCTCAATACGATTCGGGTATTCAATTTCAGATAACCCAGCCCCTTTTTCGAGGAAGAAAAACAGATGAGGCGAGGCGGGGAATTGAAATTGCCAAGCAAAATCTCTCGTTGACTGATAAGGAGTTTAGACAAAAGGCTATTGAGATAACGGTTGCTGTCCAACGTGCTTACTGGGATTTAACGTTTATGCTCCGGAACCTCCAAGTACAGCGAGACGGTGTTCGCGATGCGAAAGAGCAACTCGAACATAATCGGCGTCTTGTAAAAGAAGGGCTCTTAGCACCGGTCGATATTCTGGCGGCGCAAACCCAGATCGCGAATCTTGAGCAAAATGTCTATAGCGCGCTGGAAAATGTTAATCGTGCGGAAAACGCGTTGAAAGGGCTTATCGCTGAAGACCGCAATGATCCGATCTGGAATGATGCGCTCGTTCCAACTGACTCCGTCGAACTCGTTCAACCCAAGACCACTCTTGCCGATGCGCTCAAACTCGGACTCGAAAATCGGATCGAAATAGAAATTCTTGACGTCTCGAAAAAAGTCAATGATTATGACAAAAATTTTTACAAAGAACAGCTCGAACCCGATGTCAATCTTACCGCGAGCTACACCTCTAACGGAATCTCGGGAACGGCGAATCCGGGCACGGGAAATTTCTTTTCGAATTCTTCAAGTAGCGCGAAACTGAATGAAGTAATTGCGCGTGTAAATAGTACCAACCCAAATCTTCCAACAATAGATCCCCTGCCGATCACGCCGCCGCCGACCGTTTCGCCAGTGCTTACAGGCGGTTACACAAGCTCCGTTACCGATATTTTTGCAAATCGTTATCCGACATTCAGAGTTGGTCTGACGTTTACGATTTCTACGGACAATACCGCGCAGAAGGCTTTGCTTGGGAAAAGTTTGGTTCAGGGTGAGCGGATCGAGGTGCAGCGGCAACAGTTGGAACAGCAAATTCAAGTTGACGTAAGAAACGCGCTCCAAACTCTAAAAACTGCAGATGCAAAACTCAGATCGGCTTCGATTTCCCGCGAGAATAGTGAAAAACAATACGAATCCGAGAAACGAAAACTCGATAGCGGTTTGTCTGACATCTATAAAGTTTTGGAACGACAGACCGCCTTGGTAACGGCTCGAAGTATCGAACTTCAATCCAGAACCGAACTAAACAAAGCCATTGCCGAATTACAAAGAGCTACGGGGAACTCGCTCAAGGACAACGATCTGGAGACGCGTTTGAGGAAGTAGATACAGTTGTGAGTCGATCTCTGAAGTTCGTTTTTCGGTAAATCTACGTGTTGGAACAACGGCGAAACCCACGGATTGGCTATATGTTTTAGCATTTTGTTGATTCGATTTTTTTTGGCTATTTAAGGTACTAGTTTTTTTTCGAAAAATCCGATTATTAAGTGCCTATCAATGGAAAATTATCGCGCGTTTGTGTATGCTTAATGGTTAAGTGTTTTGTGCGAGAGTCTCGGCAGGAAGCGACACTGAAACGGTTTTTAAGCCAAGTTTTTCAGTCTTTAAAAACGGGCATATTAGTAAAATTTAATAACGGAATATATAAATCAGAATGGCATTTAAGTCTTTATTTAGTTTATTTTCTAGTGACCTGGCAATCGATTTGGGAACAGCAAATACCCTTGTTTACGCACGCGGCCGTGGGATAGTTGTCAGCGAGCCATCGATTGTGGCTATCAACAAGGTTACGAATCAAGTCGAGGCGGTCGGGCGCGATGCGAAAGAAATGCTCGGCCGAACTCCGGGAAATATTGTAGCGATCCGGCCGATGAAAGACGGCGTTATCGCGAATTTTGAAGTAACTGAAAAGATGCTTCAGCATTTTATACGAAAGGCGCACAACGGAAAATCCTGGGTGCGACCAAGAGTTGTGATCGGTATTCCATCGGAGATTACACAGGTCGAGCGACGCGCGGTTGAAGATTCAGCATATCGTGCAAAAGCAAGTGAAGTTTATTTGGTTGAAGAAGCAATGGCTGCTGCGATCGGTGCGGGGCTACCAATAACAGAGCCTCACGGAAATATGGTCGTGGATATCGGCGGCGGCACAACGGACATCGCAGTCATTTCGCTTTCAGGAATCGTTTATTCGCGAGCTGTGAGAATCGCCGGTAACGAAATGGATGAATCGATCACGCAATATATCAAGCGGAAATATAATTTGTTGATTGGTGAGCGCACAGCGGAGGCAATTAAGATTGCGCTGGGATCGGGATTTCCGCTGGAAGAGCCGCTTTCAATGGAAGTGCGCGGAAGAAACTTGATCGAAGGTATTCCGAAGACGATTACGATCACGGATGAAGAAATTCGCGAGGCACTTTCCGATTCTGTATCGACGATTATTAATGCTGTACGCGTTGCGCTCGAACGCACTCCCCCTGAACTATCCGCTGACATCGTCGAGCGCGGAATTGTATTGACGGGCGGAGGTGCATTGCTCAAAAATCTTGATAAGCGCCTTATGGTCGAAACGGGATTGCCCGTAGTTGTTTCCGATGATCCCCTGTCGTCGGTCGTTCTCGGCACAGGAAAAATGCTATCCGATATTGAGCTTCTCAAACGGGTCAAGTGGGATAACTCTCTGATGACCGGAAGCTAAATCCGTGAGCGATAGTTGGTGTTCAGGCAGCTTGCTAAAGGCAACTGCGCACGGCTCATTGTTAACGGCCCACCGATAATGGCAGTAGAAAGAAGTCAAAAAGAAGTTTGGAGGCTGACGCCCTGGTTGCTGCTTATCTTGCTGCTCGGCAACTTTGTTTTGATGGCTTATGACGCGCGGGCGGATGACGACGAACGCGTGATACGCGTTTGGACTCAGGCCGCCGCACAATTTATTCAATCTCCTATCACAACTATCACAAGTGGTGCGACCGGATATTTCGAGCAACTCGTAAATCTTCGTTCAGCGCAGACAGACAACGATAGACTAAAACAAAAGATTCAGGAACTCGAAGTCGCAGTTCAAGAAGATAAAGAACTTTCGGTAGAGAATAAACGCCTCAAATCGCTACTCGACCTAAAACAAAATTCGGAATATAAGATTTTAACGGCACAAATTATAGGCAGAGACACCTCAGCTTGGTTTAATTCTGCTGTTATCAATCGCGGAAGTCTTGATGGGGTTAAGATCAATATGCCGATAGTCGTCAACGGCGGTTTGGTCGGTCGTGTAACGGCGGTCAGCCCGGTTACGGCGCAAATAGATTTAATAACACGTGATAAATCGGGATTGGGTGCGATCGTCGGAGAACTAGGGACATCAAACGCGCTCGGAGTTGTCAAAGGTTCCGGCGATAAAAATCGTCTTGAGATGAATTACGTTCCCGGATATGAGCCGGTAAAAGTTGGTGACGTTGTTTATACGACCGGGCAGGGAGGGGTTTACCCTCCGGGGTTAAGATTAGGGGAAGTTGAAGAGGTTCGTACTGGATCAGCAACTGTACCGCATCAGATTTTTATCCGTCCGGCCGCCAATTTGTATTCAATGCAGGAGGTTGCAGTTCTGCTCTTTGAGCCGCCGCCGCGACCGAAATATGAGGATGCTCTTCCGAATGCCGTGGACGACGAAGAGAAATCGGATAAACTTAAAGAGAAAGAAAAGAAGTAAGAAAACGAAAGCCGCCTAATGGAAAATCTGAAAATCCTTATAGCTTTGATAGTTGCAATCGTGCTTCAGTGGACTCTCAGAAATATCGCTGAGCCATTGACCTATATCGATTTTCCACTGATTATTGTTGCTTACGCGGCACTTCAGAGAAATTCTATTAAGGCTCTTATTTACGGTACACTTGCGGGAATCTCCGTCGACGCGCTAAGCGGGGGGCTTTTAGGTGCTAATGGGTTCTCTAAGACGCTTGTGGCATTTGTAATTTCGGAGATTGCGCGTCGAGTATATTTGGACAACCTGTTATTGAGAATTCCCATCATAGCCGCAGCTTGTTTGTTGGACGACTTGGTTTATTACGGGATGCACCGCTTGCTTGGGCAGGACCTGTATAGCCCCTTGTTTATAACAATGGCGTACACACTTATCGGAACCACCATCGCTGGTACATTCATTTACCTATTTTTGGATAGCTTTTCATCCGACGTTCTTAAACGCAGGAAGCGCGACTTTTTTGCTCCCCGTCGTGAAACCCGCCGCAGGAACCCGATTCGTTTGGGACGAAAACCGTAAAAATGAAGCTGCACGACTATTCGCAAAATTTAGCTGTTAGAATTGGAACCATCCAGATTATTGGTTTTATTTTCCTTGGGCTTCTCGGTGTTCGCCTTTATTACCTTCAGGTAAACAAAGGCGACTATTATTCGGAGCGTGCTCAAAATCAGAGGATTCGGGTGATCAGCATTCCTGCACCGCGCGGAGCCATTTTTGATCGAAACGGAAAGCTTTTGGTCGATTCGCGCTCGACGTATAACATCACACTCAATCACGAACCGATAAAAGATATAAACGTCATGGACCGAATTGATATTTATGCTTCGGGCTTGGGCGTTGAGGATACCTTCGTCAAAGAACGCCTCGAACTTATTAGATCGAGACCTGAATTTGAGGCGATGGTTTTGAAAGAAAACGCTACACTCGAAGATATTACCTGGGTTGAGACTCATTCGCTCGAATATCCGGAACTTAAGATCTTACTTCAGCCGCAGAGATATTATCTGCTTGGTGAAACTCTGGCCCATGTTTTAGGCTACGTGGGCGAAATAAGTCCGAAGCAGCTCGAAAAACCTGAGTATCAGGAAAAAGGATTTCGTCCCGGGGATATAATTGGGAAAGGAGGCGTCGAACAGTATTACGATGCTAATCTGCGCGGTAGAAACGGTTATAGAAAAGTAATTGTTGATAGCCGGGGAAGAATTCAAAGCGAGATCGAATCAGTACCGCCGCAGGCCGGGCAGGACCTTTACCTGACGATTGATCTCGAACTACAAAGGGCGGCCGAATCCGAACTTGCGGCAACCCCGACAAAGCGCGGTGCAATAATTGCCAGCAATCCCCAAAACGGGGAAATATTAGTTATGGCTTCGGCACCTTCGTTTGACCCAAATGTTTTTGTTCAGGGAAGTGCTACAAAAGAGGGCCGAAAGCAGATATCAGAATATTGGAATAACGAGGAACGCCCGCTTTACAATCGGGCGATCCAGGGTCGGTATCCTCCGGGTTCGACCTGGAAAATTCCAGAATCAGTTGCAGGCCTGAAACAGGGAGCGATCACTGTTGCCAGCTCGAATTTGGTTTGTGGAGGTGGGATCCAAATCGGAAACAAGTTTACGCGCTGTATGGGCAACCACGGCACTCCAGACTTGCAATATGCTATCACAAAATCTTGTGACGGCTATTATTATCGGCTCGGATTGAAACTGGGCATCGATGGCATAATCAAAATGGTTGAAGATTTCGAATATGACAAGCCGACCGGGGTCGATCTACCGAATGAAAAAACGAGCCGAACTCCAAAGTATTATCGTGAATCGGTTGAAAAGCGGCATGGCGGAAAATGGATAGACATCGAAACGGTTTATGCATCGATCGGACAGTCAACCGTAATTGTAACCCCCATTTCAATGCTCAGGGCGGTTTCGAGCATTGGAGTTGGAGGCAAAATGTACGTACCTCATTTGCTCAAAGAATTTAAGGAAATCGGCCCGGTTGGTTCGAAAGAATCTGCAAACTACGTCGAGGGAAGGCCGAGTATGCATTATAAACAAGGAAAGCTGAAAATTGTCGAAATGACTGCTGAGCAAAATAAGGTCGTTCTCGATGGAATGTATGGTGTAGTGAACGGCGGCGGAACCGCAAGCCGCATTTCTATGGGCCCCGAATTCCCGATAGCGGGTAAAACCGGAACGGCGCAGGTCACGGAATTAGGAAAGGATAAAGGACACTTAAAAGACCACGCGTGGTTTGTTGGTTTTGCACCGGCATACGATCCGAAGATCGCCGTAATTGCAATTATAGAAAACTCGGGATTTGGGGGAACCCACGCCGCCCCGGCAGTAAAACACGTTTTTGAGGCGTATTTAAATTTGGGAAAACCAAAAACAGAAGGCGAACAAGACGAAGAATTGAAAGATACAAAGCTTGCGGTAAAACGAAACTAACAAGTGGTAACAGTAATAGAAAAAAGACAGTTTAAGGATTTTGATTGGCTGACCTTGTTTTTGGCTTTGGCCATCGTCTCTTTTGGTGTCTGGCAGATTTATAATGCACAACCACAGGAGACCTATTGGTCAAAACAAATTTATGGTATTGGAATTGCCCTGGTGGCAATGTTCCTTGTGGCACTTTCCGATTACCGTCGCGTTATCGATGCCGCTCCGGTTTTTTACGGGCTAGGACTTTTGCTGCTGGTAGCGGTTTTAATCCCCGGTTTAGGCGTTAAGGTTAATGGGCAGACCGCGTGGCTTCAGATCCCCCTGATTGGTCGTTTTCAACCGTCGGAGTTCGTGAAAATTCCGGTGGTTTTGATGCTTGCGAGATACTTCGGCAACCGGCGACTTGGCTCGTTGCGGTTCAAAGAACTTCTAGTTGGCACTGCGATTTTGGCGGCGCCCGTCGGTTTGATTATGCTCGAGCCGGATGCCGGACAGGCGATCACATATTTTCCGATCTTGGCTGTCGTTTTATTCTTATCCGCAGTCAAGATGCGTTATGTCTTGCTAATAATCGTGGCGTCCGCAATTTTCATTCCGGCATCTTATGTTGTTGGCGTCCAAACCGGATTTATCAAAAACTACCAACGGGAACGAATCGAGGTTATTCTCGATCCGGAAAACGCTGATCCGCGCGGCTACGGTTATCATACATTTCAATCCATCATCACCGTTGGGAAAGGAAAGTTGACGGGAATAAAAGGCGACAAGGGAGTCTCCCAAAGCGAACTAAAATTCTTACCCGAGCCGCACACCGATTTTATTTTTGCCGTAACGGCTGAAAACACAGGATTTGTCGGCTGTATTTCGCTTCTTTTAGCGTACGCTCTGCTTTTATCACGGCTAATAGTGGGAGCGAAAGAATCTCCGGACCGGGTTGGGATGCTTGTGATAATGGCGATTGCGGGAGGCATGACCTTTCAAATCTTTATGAATATCGGAATGGTGCTCGGATTTCTCCCGGTAATTGGGGTGCCGCTGCCGCTTATGAGTGCCGGTCTTTCGGCAGTTCTCTCAACGTTTATTGCGATTGGGTTTGTAATAAGTGTTAAAATGAGACGTTTTGTGAACTAGGAGTAGTATTTAGTTATGGCAAAAGACGCAAATATATTCAAGTCTAAGGAAATTGAATCGGTATCAAGCGAAAAGCCCAACCTTTGGAAGATTGCTTGGTTCCCTGCGGCACTTTTATTGGCACTCTCAGCCGGAGGTTTAACCGGAGTTCTTGGTTCTTATTATTTGAATAACTCGCGATACGCAAGCGAGGTTTCTGCCTTAGCTACTTACAGGCCACCTCAGGTTACAAAAATTTATGCGGATGATGGTGAAACCGTTTTAGCAGAATTTGCGATCGAAAAGCGTATCCCGATCAAAGAAAAAGACATTCCGCCGATGGTTGAGAATGCGCTTTTATCTGTGGAAGACGTCAGATTCTACGATCATATGGGAGTTGATCCCTACCGACTCGCCGGCGCCGTAATAAAAAATATTACGACCGGAAGCCGAGAAGGTGCTTCGACTATTACTCAGCAATTGACCAAGAATTTATTCCTTTCTAGCGACCAAACCTATACTCGGAAATTCAATGAATGGATGATGGCTCTTGAGATCGAGCGTTTCTATACAAAACGCCAGATACTTGAGATGTATATGAATTATGTGTTCCTTGGCGCAGGTTCTTACGGTTTTGAAGCAGGAGCAAGGACATATTTCGGAAAGACATTAAAAGACCTAAACCTAGAGGAAGCGGCATTGCTTGCAGCGATTCCTAAATCCCCTGAATATTCTCCGACCCGCAACATGGAAAAAGCGTTAGTGCGGAGAAATATCGTTTTGGATCAGATGGCTAAATACGGTCATATTTCTCAGGCCGAAGCCGACAGGGCAAAAGCCAAACCGATCAAGCTGGCGGATTCGGCGTACTACCAGTCTTTGCCTAAATCTACAGCCTGGGATTACCCGGTTGAGGAAGTTCGCAAATATTTGGAGCAGCAATATACGACGCGTGTAGCTCAGGGCGGTCTCCAGGTTTACACGACCATAAACGTGGAAGCTCAGAAGGAGGCGACTAGCGTAGTAAGGAGCAGATTGCGCGCGTATGATAACGGAAAAGCGTGGCGCTCCGATTACCTTAATGTCTTGACCGATGAGAATAATAACCCGTTGACTGACCCCAAAGATATCGAGCAAAAGCTAAACTCTTATAAACACGCAGACTGGTATGGCGATGAATACACGAAAGGTGAATTCATAAAAGGGCTTGTCATGAGGGTAAATTCAACGATGGATATTGCGAAAGTCAGGTTTGGGAAATACACGGCGACATTGACGGACAAAGATATGGGACGGAGCCGCAGCACGCCAGGGAAAGAATTGAAGGCAGGATATATATCTGAGTTCGAGGTTCTAGAAGTAGACAACGAGAATCAGACACTAACGGTCAAATTAACACAAACGCCCGAGGTTCAAGCTGCAATAACCACTATAAACGCTCATACCGGCGAGATTGCAGCAATGGTTGGCGGATACGATTATCATACGAGCAAGTTTAATAACGCTACTCAAGGACTGCGGCAAACGGGATCCTGTTATAAACCATTCGTATACGCTGCAGCGGTTGAAGATGGTTTTACTCCCGAGACCATAGTTAGCGGCGCCCCGATCAAACGCGGCGGTTGGCAGCCGCACAATTATAATGGGTCGGCGAGTCATCCAAATGTTCCTTTGAAGACGGCTTTGGCGAAGTCTTACAATCTTGCTGCGGTGCATTTACTGCAGCAGGTAGGAATACAAAAGGGGGCACAAATGGTTCGTCGTTTAGGAATTACTCAGCCGATGGCTCCGAGTTTGCCTTCAGCCCTTGGCGCGAGTGAAGCTTCTTTGGTGGAGATGGTGTCGGCTTATTCGACTTTTCCAAATAAGGGAATTCGAATGCAGCCTCATCTGATCAGAAAGGTGCTGGATAGAGACGGTAAGGTTTTGGAAGAATGGAAGAAGACGAGCAGTAAGGTGATGAGCGAATATGTTGCCTTAACGATGGTTGAAATGATGCGCGGTGTGACCAGCGCGGGTGGAACCGCCTCTGGCGCAAATGCAGCGGGACATCAGCTTGCCGGTAAAACGGGAACAGTAAACGACCAAACGGATGTTTGGTTTATTGGTTATACACCGACATACGTGACCGGTGTCTGGATGGGAAATCCCGACCGAAAGGCAAATCTTGGACGTGGAATGACGGGCGGCGGCGGTGCATTGCCATATTTCAACGCCTTTATGAGCCAATTTATGAAGGATAAGCCCCTCGATAAATTCCCGGGCGCACCGGATTTACCACCCGAGATCAAGTCCCTTGTTGAACAGCGTAAACGTGAACAACTTGAAAAGCTTGAAAAGCTTGATGAAACTCGAGAGCTGGGTTCGACTTATTCCTCGACGAAGAAGAAGACCGATGAGAATACCGAAAATGCAAACGTTGACGCGGAAAACCCGGATGCGGGAACCGGTGAGACCAAAACGGATGGTGAAAAGGCGAAAGTGATAGTCATTAATCCGGTTACACCGAATTCAACCCCTAAACCGGCAGTTGATACAACGCCAAAGAGAACTCCGGTGCCTCAACCAACTCAGCCCGAAGGAACGAAGCGGAAAGGCAAAAAAGGAGACGGCGACGGTTAAAGAAAGAATGGAAAAAATTTGAGGAGACGGTTTTTTACGCAAATGTCAGGAAAAAACGAATTTGTGAGAAAACCTTGACCGGGTTTATCAAAAGCTAAATAGTGCTGGAAAATAAAGAGCGAAAACTTGTATATACTTTCGCCGGACTTGATAAATCTGAATCAGAAAGTTAATTGCAAAATTTGCCGAGATAATACGGCAACATTTTTCTCCACCAGACCCAATCGTGATTTACATCGTAACCCCAAACATCCAGAAGATGGGGGATTCCTTTTGAATGGAGCAAGGCTGAAAATTCACGGCTTCTGTCCGGTTTTTCATATGCGCCCTGCCCAGTTGAAATAACTATCGAATCTGCTTTTTGCAAACGCGGAAGGTGATAACTATCGTTTAGTTTTCTGAGATACATATCGGGATTGTTAAAATAGACATTATCATCGTAATAACCTTTGTCGAGATAGTTATAAATGTCATAGCTTCCACTCATCGCAATAGTTCCGCGGAAGTCTTCAGAATGTTTGAAATAGGTGTTTGCGGCCAGAAACGCTCCCAAACTAGCTCCGGTCGTAAGAGGCGTCGCGCCAGCACCGCACTCGTTGCGAATTAGCGGCAAAACTTCCTCTATTATATAGCGGTCATAACGGGTAAGCATTTCAACCTTCCAACCCGGATGTGATTCACGATTTAGAAGACTATTTTTGTTTACCGAATTGATCGAATACGCACGTATTAACCCGGCATCGATAAAATCCTTTATCGCATCCACCAAATAAAAACGCTCATATTCCAAATAATCCGCAGCTGCTGTTGGAAACATCAAAAGCGGATAACCGGAATGACCGTAAGCTACAAGCGGCATTTCCATTCCAAGATTATGGCTAAACCACGATGTAATATCTCGTCGCATAAAAAAACTCCAAAACTCTTTGATAAAAAAGAAATGTTGAGAGTAAAAGAAAATACTCCTAATTTCAAGCCAAAATCAATAAGGCGCGAAAACATCAATGCATTCAAAATTTTTCCTTTTCGCGATCAAAAACCATCGCCGAAAAATAAAGAGTCGCTTGATTTTTGAAACCGCGAAATTATTTTAGAACCGTGATTTCTCTCTCTGTGGAATTATAGGCACCGTTTTCGATCGCATTTCCATCTTTGTCAATCAACTCAAGTTTGACCTTATTCTTTCCATCATTCCAACCTTTCAACCAGATCGGTTCCCACTTTTCGATAAGCTGCGGTTCCGCACCGTTGAGGGTGTATCGGACCTTAAATTCTCCGCCATCGCCGGTAAGTTTGGCATTTGACAGCCAAAAATCTATCATGATCGCGTCGGCATCTGCCCCTTTATATTCCCCTTTCGGGCGACTATAAGTGAGAAGCGGTTTTGAAAAATCGACGTCGCCTGCTGAGCTCTCCAAAACGGCTGCACCTTCTGCTTTTTGCGTGTCGGATTTCGCGTCAGCCATTTTGTTGCCGTTTTCATCGGTGGTTGGTTTTGTCTCATCGGCATTCCCGCCTTGCACCTTGAATTTCACCGTCTTAAACGCGTTTTCGTTCTTATAGCTTTCATGCCAGGGGCGCGACGCAAACATTCGCAAAATGTGTTCGCCGTCGGAAACATTGCGAAGCTCGAAACCCTCATTCCACATGTAATGAGCGGCATAAGGCTGATTATCTAAGATAACGTGAACATGATTACCCGCTCCCTTG
Organism: Pyrinomonadaceae bacterium; assembly: GCA_041746475.1. GTDB lineage: Bacteria > Acidobacteriota > Blastocatellia > Pyrinomonadales > Pyrinomonadaceae > Aridibacter. Next base: position 24,654 of record JBGTGX010000080.1, read on the forward strand.
TCGTCTTTTCCCATTTTTATGTCGCCAACGACTTTTACCTTGATCCTGACAGTAGAGCTATTTATCGTCTCGCCATCTTTTGGTATTTCGACCAATAATTCGGGTTGGGCAGCATCCTGCTCACCCCGCTGTTTCATCAACTCTTTAATTGAATCAGGCCGGTCAACTACGGTTATTCCTTGAGCGGGCATTGCCGTGTTTGAATTTGAAGAGTTTCCGATTTTTTCAGTCTTTGTTTCGCAACCGGCAATAATAAATACTGCAAGCAAGATAACTAATTTTGTATTTTTCATAGCTTAATTTTCTCGTCTAAATCTAAAAAATGTTTAGCCTACACGTTCAGAGTTCAAGCTTTAGCTTGTCTTTTGCTCGATCAGCTACAAACTAAAGTTTGAATTCTGAACGTGTTTTTCAATCGCTGTAAATTACGCTTAAACAGCTTGATTTATACTGGCAACCTGTTCGTTTACGGTTTCTATTCCGAAAACATAGACGAAGTTTTTAACCAGCCTATCTTCTACTCTTGAAAGTTCTAACTCCTTTCCCAAAATTTTATCCATCGAAGTGACGGGTTCGCCTTCGCAGGAAATTATCCAACGGTAATAATTTAAATCGGTGTTCACATTTAACGCAAAACCGTGGGTCGTGACCCAGCGCTTTATATGAACGCCGATTGCTGCTACCTTTCCATCTTCTGTGTGTACTCCGGTCAAACCCTCAATTCTAAAAGCTTCGATATCAAAATCTGTAAGCGTTCGAATTAAAACTTCCTCCAAATCCCGAACGTATTTATGAATGTCCTTCCTGTCCGGGCTCAATGAGATAATCGGATATCCGACGATTTGACCGATTCCATGGTAAGTAACCTTCCCGCCCCGGTTGATCTCGAAAACTTGCGCACCGATGTCCTTAAAATCCGCTTCGGTTGCCAATATACCGCTGTTAATTGATCTTCGCCCCTTTGTGAAAGTATGCGGATGTTCGAGAAGGAGAAGGTAATCTTCTTTGCGTGCGTTGATTACCTCCGTTTCAAGCTGTTTTTGCAGAACTAAAGCCTCTCCATATTCGAAACGCCCCAGACGGCGAACTTTTAATTCTCTTTCTTTCATCTTTGTTACATAGATTGTAAAATTACCATAGCAATCAATCAACGAGGGAAACATGATACGAAACAAAAATTGGACGAGCGTAATTCTATTTATCTTTGCTTTTGTTCTCTTGGTGGTGCTGAGCGTCGACGTTGAGGCACAGCGAAAAATAAAACGACCACGAACGGTCACGCCCAATACCGATACAATTTTGATTGGCGATCGTCGAAAAGGTGCCCAAGACGTCGGAATCCAGATAAAAAACATTTCAAAGTTTGTCTTTGTTTTAGGTGGTATTGCAACCGGCATAGAAGATATCGATAGAGAAATCAAAGCGGGAAAAGCATCGGTCGAGCTGAAGAACAAAAACGCTGAGTTTAAGGACAACGTGCTCCGCAGCATTCGTGCATTGCGCGCGGGTTTGATGAAATTGGAAGTCGATTTCCGGGCGAAACCCGCGCTGCAGCCTTACTTGGCGTCGATCGAAGGTGTTTATATCGAAAGCGCTAGAGCCGAAAATCTCGCGGCCGCAGGGAATTTAAACGATTCTGGAAAAGAGCTCTTATTTTTGGTCGAAAAACTTACGGATGTGCTCGTTGTAATGCCTTAGTCTTTTTTCTCATACTGAAACATTCGGTAAGCTTCGGATTTGCTTAGACCAAATTCTTTTGCAGCCTTTTTGAGCGCTTTCTTTTGATCGACCCCTTCTTCTTCCAGCTCAGCAATTCTTTCGGTGATTCTTTTGGGTTTTGGGTTATCGGGAGCTTTTAGTCTTTCACGATCGACTACTACTACGATTTCGCCTTTTATTTCTGATTTCGCATACAACTCCGCGAGATTTAGAAGGTTTCCACGCACGACCTCTTCGTGCATTTTTGTGAGCTCACGAACGACCGCCGCTTTTCGGTTTCCCAGTATCGCGGCACAATCTTCGAGACTCTTCGCGATTCGACGAGGGCTTTCGTAAAAACACAATGTTGCCGGAATTGCTTCCACCTCTTTGAGCCTATTCCGCCGCTCCCCTTTCTTTGAGGGGAGAAAACCTCCATAAAAGCAAGAGTCGGTCGGCAAACCCGATACAATTAAGGCGTTTACAAACGCGGCTGCCCCCGGTATTGGCGAAACCTTTGCGCCGATCTTGTAAGCTTTTTGAACTATACGGTAACTTGGGTCGGAGATTCCCGGCGTTCCTGCATCGGAGACTACCGCAACGGATTTTCCTTCTTTAAGTAGTTCGATCAGTTCATCTGCACGTTTATGCTCGTTATGCTCGTGATAGCTGATCATCTTTTTGGAGATCTCGAAATGTTTTAGGAGTCTTCCGGTATGGCGGGTATCCTCGCAGGCGACGATATCTACGGTTCTTAGAATTTCGATGGCGCGCAGGGAAATATCCTGTAGATTTCCGATTGGCGTTGCGACGAGGTAAAGGATTCCGAGCATTCTTAGATGTTAAATCTAAACGTAAAATAGGTAAAATATCAGATTGGAAATTCTCAACAAAACGAAAAAGCCCGACGTAAAATCGGGCTTTTTTATCTAACAGCTTTGTTTTGGACTAAACTGCACCGAGCTTTTCGGTGAATTTATAGCTTAGAATGGGAAATTCCTAAGAATATCTCCTAATCGACCGCCGCCATTTTGACCGCCATAACTCATATTGTAGGCACTTGCAAGGGTGCGAAGATCCCGTTCAATACTGTTCCAATCGTTTCTTAAGCTTCGGTTAACCGACGCGAGTGAAATCTCACGGTCAATCTGTTCACCAATGCTCAATACACGCTGAACTTCATTTCGGTTGTCGTTGTAATCTCGATCATTGCGATATTCATCTTCCAGTTTTTTCACTGCATCGTTAAACCTATTACTTAGGTTTTCAAGATTGTTCGAATATCTATTGCCGGAGCGATTGTTTCTTTCACGATCCAGGCGATCTTCAAACTGCCGACTCTTATTTCGAAGATTTACAATAGTCGAACGAAGATTCGCATTGTATCCACGATTATCGTTGCCGCGGGGATATCGGTTGTTTCCTCGATGTCGATCATTTCGATCATTTCGATCATTGTCCCAAATTCCGCCGTTGTTCCCGCGGCGGCCATTATAGCTCAAGCCATACGCCTGCGAAATTGTTCGGAGATCCGATTCAATACTGTTCCACTGCCCCCGCAAGTTGTAATTCCTGTTTGCGCGGGAAACAGAAAGTGCTTGATCAAGCTGCGAACCGTAGCTGATAACCCTTTGAGCTTCATCACGGCTCCGATTGAAATCGCGGTTGTTGTCATAAGCACCGTCAAGATTTTTTGCTGCTTTTTCGAATCGTTTTGCCAGATTATTGAGCTGATCCTCGCGTCGCCTGCCGTCATAACGACTATTGTCTAGTTCTCGGTCGAGATTATCCCTAAAGCTACGAGTTTTATTATGAAGATTTCTAATAGTTGAATCCAGATTGTAATACGATGTATTGCCGTATGAACCATTATTCCTGCGGTTATTACGTCCTTGGGCGGACGCGATCACCGACAAGCTCATTACCAATACCGCCATGGCAAAGAAAGAAAATATTTTATTATAACGACCCATGATGTTTCTCCTTATTCGTTTGTTTTGCGGCGGCACCTCTTGGCTAATTCCAGGCGCGTTTCGCCACTCCTACCGAGTATAGAAGCAATGGGCGTGCCACATTACAATCGATCAGCTAACCTTTTTGTTTGTAATAATTATATGGCAGGTGAATCTGTGATGTAAATAGTTTACAAACCATGTGGTGGGAAAGTGTACGGAATCGTTTAGGACTCTGGGTGCAGGTAATGAAACAGTCTCGGCAGGAGTTTTGCCGAAGAAAACCCATGCGGGAGTTTGGGCTTCGGCGGACACCTGTCCGTCGAAGCCACTATTCAAATGGCGACGGCTATTTTATTTCCAGTTCAAATGGCAGCATCAGCATCGCGTCTCCTTTTTTCATTTGGTCGAAAAGGCTCGCGTAGCGGAAGACCTTTCGAATGTCTTCGGGAAGCGAATTCATGAAAGCTTCTTGCTGTTTTGATTGAATCGATGATCTGTCGTCGTTTCCAAAGTACCGGGCAAAGAGCGTTTGTGGTACAGGGTATTCGATACGTGTGACATCTATATCCGCAGGGAGTTTTGCAAGTTCTTTGGCGATTTGGATCGCCTTTTCCAGCCCGCCAATTTCGTCAATTAAACCGTTTTCTTTCGCCTGGGTTCCTGTCCAAACATGGCCTTGACCAAGCGAATCAACCTTTTCCGAATTCATTTTTCTTCCGGCAGCTACTTTCGGCACGAAGTCCGAATAATAGACCTTATTTGCTTGATCCTGCATTTTCGCACGTTCGTCGTCATTCCATTTTTCATCTTCTCGAAAGAGTCCTGCGTTCTTACCGCGTATTACAACTTCGTTTGTTCTGCCGACCCAATCATAAAAGCCTTTCATGACCGGTTTGCCCATAAAAACACCGATTGAACCTGTTAGAGTAGTCGGTTCCGCAACAATTTTGTGCGCATTGCACGAAATATAATATCCGCCCGAAGCTGCCATATCGGACATCGAAACGACCAGAGGTTTTTTCGCTTTGGCATTTTCGAGAGCATTCCACATCAAATCCGAAGCCAATGCGGAGCCGCCCGGGCTATCAACCCTAAGTACTATAGCCTTAATCGATGGATCATCCGCCACACGGTTGACCGCATCGACGATGGTATCCGAACCGACCATTTCGCCCATTACCGGGTTAGTGCCCGAATTGCCTATATTTATAGCGCCCGAAGCGTAAATTATTGCAACTCTCTCGCCATTATTTAAACCTAGCGACTCAAGCGCTACATTTTTATATTCTGCATTTGAGACTGTTCGCAAGTCATCGGTCTCTTTGTAACCGAGCTGTTTTTTTAGCACGTCGTAAACCTGATCGCGGTAAAATGCTCCGTCAGTAAGTCCCAGTTCTTTTGCTTGCGTTCCATGGTATGGTGCGTTGTCAATCAAAGCTTTAACATCTTCAGGTGATTTTTTCCGGGATTCCGCTATTGCGGCTACCAAACGCCCGTAGTATTCATCGACGATCGCGTTTAACACTTCACGCTGCCCTTCAGACATATCTTTTCTGGTAAATCGTTCGGGTGCGCTTTTATATTTTCCAATTTGGATGACGTCGGGTTCGATACCAAGTTTATCAAGCGAACCCTTGTAAAACACGGCATTTGCCGCCAATCCATTTACATAAACGTCGCCAGCCGGAGGAACAAATATTTTATCTGCCGCCGTTGCAATATAATATTCCTGATTCATTCCCAATTCCATATAGGCATAGACGGGTTTTCCGGTTTGTCTTACGGCTTTTATGGCATCGCGAAGTTCGTCGGCCTTTCCCCATCCCGTTTGGGGAAATTTAATATCGAGCAATACAGCACCAATACGGGAATCTGACGCCGCTTTTCGGAGCTGGGTCATCAAACTCGAAAAAGATTGGGGCTGATGAAAGCCGACGAGCTCCGCCATTGGATCTTCCGGCGCGTAATCGGGTAAGGGTCCGGAAATCTGCAGAACTAATACGCTATTTTCCGCGACGTTAGGTTTTCCGAACGATTCGGCAACAAGCACAATTCCTATGACGGTAACCATTATGAGCGCGAGAATTATTCCGCTTACAATAAGCAGTGTTTTTGCTGTTTTAGACATTGCCATAAATTTTATTCAAACTCCAAATTTGCTGGGCTCCTTGTGAGAAGTCACATCTATTACGTTAGCTAGGGTCAAAAGGTTTGAGTGTGAAGACATACTTATTTTACCACTTCGCAGATAATTAGGTTAACGACACCAAATGCCTTTTTTTTGATCTGGAGAATTCGAAGTCCGGATGCTTCCGCGAGTTTTGCTGTTTCCCGATTGAAATGATCGTCGAAAAAAGCAACCGTAAATACGCTAAAAACGTCAAACAAATAACCTAAAAGACCACTTGGACGAACATGCTCAAGTAGTATGATTCGGTCGTTTGGTTTCAGAACACGAATTAGCTCGGCGAAAGCTTTTCCCGGATTTGAAATGGAACAGAAAACAAGGGTCGCAACCGCGGCATCAAATGATCCATCAGAAAAGGGAAGCGACTCACCATCCGTTTGAACCAGCAAAGCGGGTGCGGTTTTGTGTTTTGCAAATTTAAGCATTTCAAAAGAAAGCTCGCAGGCGATCGAATGTTTACATTTCGGATAGAACGCGAAATTTGCGCCTGTTCCTGCTCCGATTTCAACGATCCTGGCTTCTTTTGGAAGATACGAGAGAGTCTCTCTACGCCATTCTGACAAAAAGCGCTTTTCCAATGGAGCAAGAAATTTATCGTAACGCTTTGCAAATAGATCATAAATCACGGGCTGGATTGTAACCCAACCACCTCGAAACCCGAAACGATTCAAGCCGTAATAACGGTTAAATATTTTTGTTAAAGTCTGATATATTCATAATTTATGGCAAAGAAAGGTTCAGTTTTAGTTTGCGACGACGAAGAAATAATGCGCGATGTGCTGGAGACGGTTCTATCCGGTGCGGGCTATAAAGTCGATCTCGCGAAAACCGGTGAGGAAGCGATCGAAGCGTATTCCGAATCAACATATGACGTCGTGTTGATGGACGTTTCGATGCCGGGAATGGGAGGCTTAACTGCTCTCGAAGAATTGATAAAAATGGATGAAGACGCCGTGGTTTTGATCGTCACAGCGTTTGCGACTTTTGAAACCGCTGTCTCAGCTTGGGAAAAGGGCGCATCCGGTTGTATTAGGAAACCTTTTCAAAACGAGCAGATTCTCGCTCTTACCGCTCGCGGAATACGCAAACGAAGAAACGAAGAAGAACGCGTAGTGTTGCGGCAGGTCATGGCGCGTTCAGTAAAACGGGATTCGATAATCGGGCGTTCGGAGAAAATGGAAGAAATCTTCCGGTTGGTTGAGCGGATTGCACCAGCGCGTTCGACCGTTTTGATCTCCGGCGAAAGCGGTACGGGAAAAGAGATCATGGCGAAAGCGATACATCAGGCAAGTCCGCGAGCCGATCAACAGTTTGTCGCCGTTAATTGCTCAAACATTCCGTCCGAGCTCCTTGAAAGCGAACTCTTTGGGCACACGAAGGGAGCGTTTACCGGAGCTGTTGCTGCAAAAAAAGGACTATTCGAAGTAGCTGACGGCGGCTCGATATTTCTTGACGAAATTGGAGACTTAAGACCGGAGACTCAAGTAAGACTTTTACGGGTCATCCAGGAACGGGAATTTACACCCCTCGGCGAAACCGCGATGGTAAGCGTTGATGTGAGAATCATCGCTGCCACAAATATCGACCTAAAGGAAGCAGTAAAAAACGGGATATTTCGCGAGGATCTTTACTATCGTTTGTCGGTCGTGCCTATGGAGCTTCCGCCTCTTCGTGATCGTAGGGAGGATATTCTGCCGCTCGCGAAACATTTCATTGAAAAATATAATGAGGAAAATGGAAGGATAATTTCGACAAATCTTTCTCCCAGAGTTCTGTCACTTTTGGAAAACTATTATTATCCCGGAAATGTCAGAGAACTTGAGAATATTATCGAACGCGCAGTCGTTATCGCGCCAACCGATGAAATAACGGAAACCTGTCTTCGTCCTGAAGTTTTAGATCCCTCGCTTGCCCAGGAGATGATAGCGGATAGCGCGGGAACTTCTGCCCGGATCGACATCGCGCAAGGTGTAACTTTCTATGACGAGGTGAAGAATTTTGAGATCGATCTTATCCAACGCGCTCTCGAACAAACCGGCGGCCACCAATCCCGCGCGGCACGCCTTTTGGGTTTGAACGCCACGACTCTCAATTCGAAGATCAAGAGTTACAATATCATTCCGAGGTTCTAGCGGAAGCGGTCGATGCGTTTTTAGATGGGATGATTCTTTGAACCTTTACGCCATGAATTCAATCGAAAATGCACAACCTCATATGTCTCTTTCCCCACTTGGAGCGGGCGATTTGATTGATCGTGCGGTCAGGTTTTACCGTAAGAATTTCTGGACATTTGTTTTGATATCATCGCCACCGGTTATCGTTGGCACAATATTTTTAGTGGCTTGGACAACAATTGGGCGCAGTATTTTTTCACTGGGATCGACATCCGAAATGGAAGTGGGAATCTATCGCGTCTTTGTGGCCTTGGGGAATCTTTTTATTTGGTTGATCCAAATGATCGCTACGCTTGTAATTATGGGCGGCGCTTCCAGAAACTTCGTCCGTCATTTACTATACGGCGAGCCAATTACATTTCGGGAAACCTATCGGAATTCAGTGAACAGACTTTGGGGATTAGTAGGAATCTCAACCTTGATTTCAATTATCTGCGGGATTTTTGGTTTTTTCGTATTTTATGTCGGCGTAATTATCATGACATTTGGCATTCTTGCCGTAACCCTGCTTTTTCAATCTTTTCCAATTGTTGCTTTTATCGTCGGGATCATTGCAGCGATCGCGATCATTTTCGGCACGCTGTGGGTTATGTTTCTTTTGATCTCCCGTTTTGTTTACTTTCCACAGATAATGCTTGTCGAAGGACAAGGAGCCTTTGCTGCAGTGTCGAGAAGTTTCGCGATTGAAAATATTTATTCAGATTTCAGACGCCGCGTTTCGCGTCTGGTCGGTGTAGATAATCACACTACGTCTCGTCAAGACTTGGCAAACCTCGTCGCAGATCGAACGGAATATAGCGCCGGGGAAATAGAGGCACATCTGTTTAAGTTTGAGGAAACAATGATAGGCGAGCCGACAGGAAAGAAAGAAATTATTGAATTAACGGGAAAACTTCGCGAAGTAGAAAAAAGCCTCGGTCTCAGACGGCACGGGAGAAAACGCTAATTGCCGATGTCGAATCTTGAACTCGTCATATTGATAGTAATTTTTTTTCTAACGAGCGTCGTCGGTGTTGTTTCAGGAAGTAATTCTCTTGTCACCGTTCCGGTAATGTTTCAGTTTGGCATCGATCCAAAAGTGGCGATAGCGACCAACATGTTTGGACTCACCTTTATGAACATCGGTGCTACGCTTCCTTTTCTAAACGGCGACGGTATCGACATTAAACGTCTGACGCCGTTAGTTTTAATAACGCTTGCAGCTTCGGCGTTAGGTGCGTTTCTGGTTGGTATAATCAGCACACGCGCAATTCCTCTGATGGTTTCAGCCGCGATGTTTTTGGTCGTTATTTTTATTCTTATTCGACGCGATCCCCGAAAGCTTTCAGGTGAAATACATAACGCTAAGCATCGAAATATCACGTTTGTCCTTGCATTTTTGCTCGGTATCTACGGGGGACTTTACAGCGGCGGTTATGTCACGATCTTAACGACCGTTTTGGTGGCATTTTTTGGAATGAGCTTTACAGAAGCGATTGCGGGCACAAAGTTTATCAACATTTTTTCTTCCGGAATCGCGACGATAATTTTTGCATGGGAAGGTTTGATTGATTACAGGCTCGGCATTATCCTAGCCGTTACAATGTTTCCGGCAGCGTTTCTCGGAGCCAGGTTTGTCACAAAAGTCAGCGAAATTTGGTTAAAACGAATTTTTCTATTCACGGTATTATTGTTGGGGATAAAGACTTTACTAGACTACGCAATATAAAATTCACAAATAAATATGCCTGATCACACACCAAAAACTGTTGAACATATCCGCCGAGAGCTTGCAAATATTATTGTTGGGCAGGATGAAGTTATTGAACAAATTCTTGTCGCTGTTTTAGCCGAGGGGCACGCGCTCCTTGAAGGTGTTCCCGGTACAGCGAAAACGCTGTTAGTTAAAACGCTTGCCAGGATAATCGGAGCCAAATTTTCCCGCATACAGTTTACGCCTGATCTAATGCCGTCAGATATTACCGGGACAAACGTTTTCAATATGCAAACGTCGGAATTTACCTTGCGGCCAGGTCCGATATTTACCGACATTTTGCTTGGTGATGAGATCAATCGCACCCCGCCCAAAACCCAGTCAGCGCTTCTCGAAGCGATGGAAGAGCGCCAGGCGACGATTGACGGAAAACGATATAAACTGTCGCCGATCTTCACCGTTCTTGCGACGGAAAATCCGATCGAATATGAAGGAACGTATCCGCTTCCGGAAGCTCAACTTGATCGTTTTATTCTGAAAATTCTGATCAATTATCCGAGCCGCAAAGAAGAGCTCGATGTGGTTTCGCGATGGGATGAAGGATTTAATTCGCGGCATCTCGAAGAAATTGAAATTACTCCGCTTTCGGATCGTGAGGTAATTGCTCAATGCCGAAATGAAGTTAAACAAATGCGCACGGAAGACGGGATCAAAAATTACATCGTAGAGATCGTGCACAAGACGAGAAATCATTCATCGATTCTTTACGGCGCGAGTCCGCGCGCTTCGGTTGCAATGCTTTTGTGTTCGAAGGCGCTGGCCGCGATTCGAGGGCGGGATTTTCCGACTCCCGACGACTTTAGGGATGTGTCGATGCCGGTTTTGCGGCACCGTTTATCTCTTCGGGCTGAGGCCGAATTGGATGGCGTAACGACTGATGCAATTATTTCCGAGATCATTAAACGGTTGAAGTGCCGCGATAATTTACGGTTATTTTGTAAAACGGATCGTATTTCCGTGCATCCACCCTTGGACGCCGTGTTCGCATTTTATCTCATACCATGGGCTTGTTGGATTCTCACGTTTAAATATTTCAAGACGATCATTTTGAGGTACGAGTCCTGCCTTTGCCGACGTTCGGTCAGGAAGTGAACGAACGAAAACTTTTTCTTTTATTACACTTCCGTTTAATTTGGATTCATCGGCATTTGGATTTTTCTTTGAATGATCTACCTCAGTTTCAATATCATTGCTTTTATTCGATTTCTCTGGAGCGATGTTTTCTTGAACTTTGTCTCGGCTAGAATCCGAGGAATTTCGGGTCGGCTGATTTACGACATAAAAATAGCCCAGCCCGACAGCGCCCAAAACTAGTGCTCCGCCAAAAAATAAACCGATTGCCATTATCAAAGCATATTTTAGGACCTTGCTTTTCGGTTTGGGAGGAAGAGATGCCGAATCTTCACTGGATTCAGGCAAACTAATGAGCGGTCCTGTGTCTTCTTCGAGCGGCGGGGCTTCCGGAATTTCCTCGGGAAACGTAAATTTGAGGTTGACCGGCTCGGTGCGGACAATCGTTACTTGTTCGTCATCAAAATCATCTGGCGTTTCGTGCGCCTGCGTAGCGGGATTTTCAATGACAAGCACCGAACCATCGTTTCCGCAAAAGCGCTTTTGGTCTTCAAATACCGTATTGCATTTGGGGCATCTCTTCATCTTTTGCTAAACTCTAATCTTTTCAGCTGATTTGATATACTTCGATGTTATCAGATTCTTTACAGTGAAAATAGTAATTAGTTTCAAGCTGTCTGAGTGACCGCGGAACGTAAAATGAAAATAGCAGTAGCAATGAGCGGCGGTGTAGATTCTTCCGCGGCAGCCGCACTATTAAAAGAAGAAGGGCACGAGCTTGTCGGCTTTACGATGCAGCTGTGGAATCAGCGGCGCAATATCAATTTGGACGAAAATGGCGATTCTTTGCCATCGCGCTGTTGTTCGCTCGATGATGTTTACGACGCCCGGCGTGTCGCAGAAGGGTTGGGTTTTCCGTTTTATGTTCTAAACCTCGAAAAAGACTTTGAGCGGGATGTCGTTAATCCTTTCGTTGACAGTTATTTAAACGGCGAAACACCGATTCCCTGCGTTGCGTGTAATTCACGTTTGAAATTCGCTTCGCTTGATAAAATGGCGATGAGCTTGGGTTGCGATAAGGTTGCGACAGGGCATTTCGCACGCGTCGAATTCGATGAAAACGCGGATCGTTATCGATTATTTCGCGGCAAAAATCATTGGAAAGACCAGAGCTATTTCCTATGGGAGCTCAATCAAGACCAACTTTCACGTGCCTATTTTCCGTTAGGTGAAATGCTTAAGAGTGAAGTTCGAGATCTTGCGCGCGGTGCAAATCTCTACACTTCCGAAAAACCGGAGTCGCAAGAGATTTGTTTTGTTCCCGACGGTAAATACTCCGAGTTTATTGATCGCTATCTCGAGCACGAAGGACGCGAAGATGATATTCCGGAAAAGGGCGAGATCGTAAATTCCAAAGGCGAAGTCTTAAACGAACACTCGGGAATTCATCGTTATACAATCGGACAACGCCGCGGATTGGGAATTGCGCACGAAAAACCTTTGTACGTTTTGCAGATCGAACGTGCAAAAAATCAAATTGTCGTTGGGGAAAAAGGCGAATTAAATTCGATCGAATTCACGGCTAAGGGTGTAAACTGGGTTGCGTTTGATGAGCCAATTGAACCCGTTCGGGCCGATGTGAGAATCCGATATCGCCACGATCCCGAACCCGCTACGATTCACGCTCTTCCTAATAATCGCGCTAGAATAGTTTTCGATGAACCAACATCCGCAATCACGCCTGGTCAAACAACCGTTTTCTACTACGGCGAAGAAGTAGTCGGCGGCGGCTGGATAGAAAAGCAAGAATAGATTTTTATAAAATTAGGAATACAACACAATGGCGAAAGTAAAAAAGAAGTTGAGTAAGAAAGCAAAAGAGGCGCTGAAAGTTTTAGAAGAATCAAAACTTTTGGGAAATTCAAAAACAATCAGCGGAGAAAAACCGGATCCGGCTTTTACTCCGAACACCCCGTCGTTTCAAAATAAAAAAGCTCACAAAGCAAGACCGAATAAAAAAAGAGGCTAGCCGGTTGATCAAGTCAAAGCTCCGCAAAATTTATCTCGCCAGGCAAAAATTGCTTAGCGATGCGGAAAGGCGCGAGAAAAGTTTTCGGGTGGGCGAAATATTTTTCGCGAATTTGGATCTTTCAGAAGTTCGAAGACTTCACATTTTTCTTTCTGTCGATGAACAAAATGAAATCGATACCTCGTTTTTCATAAACGAATTGTGGGGCAATTACATAAACATAAAGACGGTAGTGCCGCGTGTGAATATTGAAAGAGACGAACTCGAGCATTTGGAATTTAGCTCTGAAAGCACTCTCCACGTAAGCAGCTGGGGGATTCCCGAGCCGACGGGAAATGAGCTGATCGGTGAGCGGAAGATCGACATGGTTCTCGTGCCAATGCTGTGTTTCGACGAACGCGGGTTTCGGGTCGGGCATGGGAAAGGTTATTACGATAAGTTTCTCAGCTTATGCCGAGAAGACTGCGTGAAAATCGGGTTGAGTATGTTTGAGCCGGTTGAAGAGATTGAGGACATACAAGCTCACGATGTAATGCTCGATTACTGTGTCACACCAAGGAAAGTTTGGAATTTTAGCTTGATGGTGGAAACCCGAATGTGAACGAGGGTACAAATTGGCTAAAATATCCTCCAAAATTTTCGGTTTATTCTTATTTCTTTTGAAGCGCGTCGCGAATTTCCGCCAGTAAAACTTCCGCGCTCGGACCTGATTCGGCTTCCATTCGCTTGAACATGTTTATCGCCCAGCGTGCAATCAAAAACGCGACAAAAGCGACGATGACAAAAGAAACAATGTCCGTTATCAGCTGTCCGTATTGTACAACTGCTAAACCGGCTTCTTTAGCCTTTGCGCAGCTTTCAAAAGGCTAACCGCTCAGGTTATAGCACTTGCTCCCGAAGTCAATCCCACCGGTAACCATACCCACGATCGGCATCAATATACCTTCGACCATGGTCGTGATTATTTTTCCAAAAGCGACACCAATGACGAGACCTATAGCCAAATCAAGTATATTTCAGCGTTTTAAGAATTCCTTAAAGTCATTTAACATAGTCTTAATCCTCGCAAAACAAATTGTTTGAAACTTGGGGTTGATTGAAGTTAGTTCGTTTAGAGCATCAGGTCAATCTAGAAGCGTATGAAATAGGCTATGAAGATAGTTGCTTAAATCTTGTGAAATTTAAATTACTAAACCGAAAGATTCATTATTGGGCATCATTTATTGTCGCTCTGCCAATTCTTGTGATAATTGCGAGCGGGCTTTTTCTTCAAACTAAGAAGCAGTTTTCATGGATTCAACCTCCGGAAATACGCGGTGTTGGCAAAACTCCGGGTATTTCGATGGCGCAGATTCTGGAAGCCTCAAAGGTCGTTTCTGAAGCAAATATTGAAGGCTGGGAAGATATAACTCGTCTTGATGTGCGTCCTTCAACGGGAATGGTTAAGGTGCGTGCAAACAATGATTGGGAAATTCAAATCGATCTGGAAACCGGAAAAGTTCTGCAAACTGCCTATCGTCGTTCGGACATTATCGAATCTATCCACGATGGTTCGTTTTTTCACGACGCCGTAAAACTTTGGGTTTTCCTTCCTTCAGGAATTGTATTGCTGCTTCTCTGGCTTACCGGAATTTATATGTTTGTGCTGCCTTACTGGGTTCGGCGAAGACGGGCTAATTCGACAGCTTAGGCATTTCCTTTTGTTGCTTTTCAAGAATATCCTTAAACGCCCGTTCACTCCGCTCGACAAATTTTCGGTGACTCTGTGCATCGATAAAGGGATTTAGCGAAGGATTCTCTTTCCAGAGCTTTAGCTTCTCTTCCATCTTGAAAAACTGAGCGTGTGATCCAAGGAAAACATCCACTCTAAGCTTTTTAAGTTTTGTAAATGTATTTTCGTAATCCTTTGCCTGATTTGGGTAAAGCGGATTATCGATCAAATTGTAGTCGAGCGTTGAAAGACTGCATTGAAAAACTACCGCGTAATTTCGTCCCGTGTGTTTGACGTTCATCGTCCAAGTTGTACATCCTTTTGTATGTCCGGGTGTCAAAATCGTTTTGAGTTTTGCACCGCCAAAACTTATTGTTTGTCCATCCCAAATTATTTCGTCTACCTTAACCGGCTTAAACGAACTTTCTTCACCAAAACGGAAATTATTTCTGTCACCGACCTCAAGACCTGCTGCTTGTTGTTTAACGGCGAGAAGTTTCGCACCTGATTTTTTTTTCAAATACGCCAAGCCCCCGGCATGGTCGTAATGCTCGTGGTTATTGAGAAGGATTTTTACATCGCTAAATTTGAAACCCAATTTTTCAATGTTTTGCTCAATTCTTGGAGCGGTTTCCTCGAAACCGCCATCGATTAAAATGTGCCCTTTTGGCGTAGTGATCAAAAATGAAGTTACGTCCGAAGCGCCGACATAATAAATATTTCCGATAACCTTAAATGGTTCGGCAGGTCCGTTCATCCAACGGTCATTATCCGAACGAATTTGTGCGTTTGCCGGGATGACAAGTAATAAAAATAAAAACGTCTTTACTAATTTCATAAGTTATAAAATCCTCGCGGGGATTCGAGCATATTCCTCTGCAAGTCTAGAATTCTATTCCATAAAATGATCCTGATATTTCTCCGATCGCGAAAGACCCATTTCTATTTTTGTCCTAAACCATTGTCCGACTGCCGCATTTTGCATATGCCCGTTAAATTTCGCAACGATATCAGGATGAAATTTTGCCGTCGTTTTCGCAGCCCAACCAATTCCCCTTTTCTCGCCCGCGTCGGTTCTGTTTGCGTTGCCTATCAACAGCGCGAAAAGTTCTTCGACGTAGATTCGTTTGAGTCCTTTTTTCACTGCGTAGTGTCCGCCAACGCCAACCATCCTCACGATCCACCTGTCATTTTCCTCTAGCAGCGAAGGCAAAACCGGCAAGATAATTTCCGGATAATTCAACAATGCGAATCCCAACACCCTCTCACTAAGGTGGTCGCAGTGAAACCATTCATTTCCGTGGCGGATGTATTCAATGGACTTTACTAGTGATTCTTCGAGATGATTCTCGAGGCGTATTTGAAGTACGGTTCCCGTTATCACGCTTGATCCCATTTCGTTTAGAGCCGTAATTTTGTCGCAAAATGCTATCTGGCACGTTGCGGGAATTTTACTGAAAATCTCTCGCGCAGTGTATTCAAGGATTGGGAATTTCGTTTTCTTTGCGAGGATCTTTTTGTGGAGAAGCGCGATGCAGCCATAGTAATCTCCTTCTTCGAGGCAAATACACATCGAATCGATGATCGGTTTAACAGTGCTTTTTTTTGTTATGGTCACTTTTTGCGAACAAGAAAGTGTGAATAGGAGAAAGGACCCTTCGACTCTTACTATAAAGCCGAAAGTAAATTTAACAAAATGTTGGTTGGGGAAATTATAGTTATGCAGCGTTCGAAGGGTTTACGCCACACCGAGTTTTTTAAGTAGGTTTTCGAATCGTGGATCGGAACGAACGGCATCGAGTTTCGGATCGACCTTGACGGAAAATAGAGCAATTTCACGAGCATTGTAGCTTTTTTCAAGTAGTTCCAACGCATGATCAATTTCCCCAAGAGCCGAATAGACCAAAGCTAATCCGCGGTAAACGTTGTCAATTTTTGAAGGGTGTTTTTCGATGGATTCGATCAGCTTTCTGGCGTCTTTTTCCCGACCGGCGACGGCGTAGATCTGCGCACGGCAAAAATCCGCTTCCGGTTCGTTGCCGGTGAGCGCGCCCCAACGATCGTTTGCGATCACAGCTTCTTCATAAAGCCCCGTTTCTTGATAGCAAAGCGATAAAAGCCGATGTGCGGCGGGATAATCCGGGTCTAATTTCAGTGTTTTCTTGGCCGTTTCAATCGCTTTATCGTATTGCCGATCGTGATAATACATAATTCCTTTGTCTTTGAGGATCGCTTGTGATACCGGATCAAGCTCGGCGGCTATTGAAGTCAGCCGAATAGCTTCGTCGAGATCGCCCATTCCCAAATACCAAAACGAATACCAATGATATGTGGTCGCATAATTTGGGTTTAACTCAAGCGAACGCTCAAATTCTATCTTCGAAAACTCCCAATTCAATTGTCTAAAAAGAAGAATGCTTGCGTATGACGTATGAACTTCAGCCAGATTGTCATCAATTTCAAGAGCCTTTTTTACCGCTGCTTCGGCTTTTGGATATAGCTCGCTATGCGGAATCGTTCCGAATTCTGCGAGGAGACTATAAGAATCGGCTATTCCCGCCCACGCAACCGCATATTCCGGATCAATTTCGATCGCCTTTTCAAAATATTCTATCGCCGTATTGAGCCCCGCAATGCTCCGTTTGTTCCAGAAAAAGCGCCCCTGAAGATAGCGCTGATAAGCTTCCGTGTTTTCGGTAAAACGTTTTCTTAGATTCTTTTCTTCGCTTGGAGAAAGAGTAACCTCAAGCGCGCCGGCGATTTCCGTGGCGACCTTTTCCTGAATTTCAAATACATCACTAAGCGTTCCGCGATATGTTTCCGACCAAAGATATGCTTGATTTACGCTATCCACGAGCTGAGCGGAAATCCTTAGGGCGTCCTCGTGTCTGCGAACGCTTCCTTCAAGCAGATACCGAACGCCGAGGCATTCAGCAATTTCTTTATGACTTTTTCCTTCGATTAAGGAAGCCGGAGTCGATCCGCGCGGTACCACCCTTAGCATCCCCAATTTCGAAAGATTTACTACGATTTCTTCGGTGAGTCCTTCACTAAAATAATCACGGCGTTCCTCCACACTCATATTTGCAAACGGCAGCACTGCGATCGAGCTCTGTTCAAAAGCCGGGACGACCGCTTGACCGCTAATACTGAGCGAGCTTCGAATGCTTGAGCTGACGTCTCCGGTCTGAGTCAATCGTCTTTGTACCTGAAGTTCTTGTTCGAGTTCCTTCAAGTCGGTTAACAATTCGAGTGCCGTCGCATATCGTTTTTGTTTGTTTTTATTAAAAGATTTTTCGCTGATTGCTTGCGCCTCTGGTGGTAATTCACGATTCACTTCACACAGGGGCGGAGGGTTTTTTGTTAATACCGATGCGATCACGTCGCTCGTCGTTTCGCCATCGAAAGGCTTAATCTGAGTTAACATTTCGTAAAACAGTACGCCAAAACTAAAAAAGTCCGTCTGATGATCGATTTCCTTTCCTCTGGCCTGCTCAGGCGACATGTAATTTGGCGTTCCCATGACCAATCCCGGTATCGTATCCAATTTTGTTACAGTTGCAGCCGTATCATCGATCTCATATCTTGCCGGCCGGTTAGTGATCTTTGCCAGTCCAAAATCGAGAACCTTTACAATTCCGTCTCGTCTGATCATCACATTGTTTGGCTTAATATCACGGTGAATTATACCTGCCTCATGAGCTGAATGTAGCGCCGAAACTATTTGTATCGAAATCTCCAAAGTCTTTTTCAAAGAGAGCGGTTTTCGGGCCAAGATTTCCGTAAGTTCTTTGCCGTCGATGAATTCACACGCAAGAAAATGCGTGCCTTCATGAACACCAAATTCAAAGATCGTGATTATATTTGGATGATTCAGAGATGAAGCGGCCTTGGCTTCTTGTACGAATCTCTGGAGTCTTTCCGAATCTTCACAACATTCATCCGTGAGCATTTTGAGCGCAACCTTCCGATCAAGCTCGGTATCTTGGGCGAGATAAACTTCACCCATTCCTCCCTTTCCGATCTTAGCAAGGATTTTGTAGTGGGAAATTTTCGTGTCCGGTTTGAGACTCATTTTGTTACCGGTCTTTCAGTAAGCGTTTTACCAAAAGATATCTATGCGAAATTATCGCTACTCAGATCATATTGTAAAGCGATACGCATCCTGTTGTCGAAAAGGTCCTTGGATAATAAAAGCAGAACAAACGTATTTAGGCAGGAGTGTTTCTGATCAAATGCGCCGCGGCATCTGCCGCTGACATTCCGCCGACATTTAGTTCGAAAGGCGTCGCTAAGCGGCGTTCTCTGCTCACCCCGTAGCTCCGGTCGTAATATTCGAGAATCACACGGCAGGCTTTGCGAATTTGATTCTTAGATATAAGATCGACTGCTGTCCGGGTTCTTTCGCCTCCAAGATGTTTGGTGATGCGTTTCGTTGCCTCGATCAATTCCGTAACGTTTGATTCTCCGTACATTTCCGTTAAGATACCTAGCCTTTCCCCCATCGGGCGTGTGATTTCGATTACGGATGCGGATTTCATCTGACCAAATAGTTCTTCGGGAACCCAGCATCTTCCAATTCTTCCGCTCTCCGCTTCGATCCAAACCTCCCGGTCCCGATCAAACGCCGAAAGCTCTTTTGCGATAAGGTTCTCGAAATACTGTGTGGTTGGTTGAGCCGGCATCCCGAGCCCTCCAAAACTGCTGCCGCGATGATTGGCAAGTTGTTCAAGATCAAGAACCTGTTCCCCTTTATTTCTCAACGCCCGAAGAATGTCGGTTTTTCCGGTCCCGGTTAAACCACTCAATAATTTTATTCGGCGGGCTATGCTGACAGTTTCGCGAACCCATAGCCGATAAGATTTATAACCGCCGGTTAAGGTCAGGACTTCAAATCCCGCTGTTTCTAAAAGCCACGCGACACTCTTACTTCGCAACCCACCACGAGCACAAATAATGCGAACGGATTTCCCGGGCGCAAATTCATTCGCCTGACGAACCATCTCGCCCAACCTTGGTCCAACGAGATCGAACCCCAGTTCAACTGCCGCTTCTTTACCTTTGGTTTTGTAAAAAGTACCGATTTTAGCACGCTCATCATCAGTAAATAAAGAAAACTTTAACGCCCCCGGGATATGTCCTTTTTCAAATTCGATGGGACTTCGAACATCCAGAATCGGACCGGGCGCCAGACGGAAATCGGACAACACTTCAACCCCTTTCGCCTTGCCGATTTCGGAGAGGATTTTGTCGTGGGAGATGGTTGCGCCTATTTCAAGTTTCATTTTCAGCAAGTTACTATTTCAAGTTTCATTTTCAGCTAGTTAATAGTGAATCGAAAATAGTAAATGGAAAGAGTCGATAGTAAATAGTAAATGGTTTATTCAGAACAACAAGGCAACTTTACTTTCTCTTTGCTGATCCCACGATTCACCAGTTTCATTCCGGTAATCCCATCCGTTTCAGCAAATCCTTATATCGCGGGTCGCTTTTCAATGAGACAAAGGTATTGATAAAGAACGCCAAAGTGCCTGACCGGGAATCCAGGTCCTTTTCCAACCATTCGAAAGCCTTGTCCTTATCGCCCAGCGCCTCATAGATTAGGGCGATCTGGTATCCATTTCGCCTTTTTTCTTTATAATTATTCTCCATGTCAACGATCATCGCACGTGCCTTCGCTAGTTGGCCGGTTTTAGCATAGGTCCGACCAAGTTGTGAGCGAAACCAACCTACCTGGCCATTCGTCAGCTCTACTGCCTTTTCCGCATATTCAACTGCCTCTGAATCGCGTCCTTGGGCAAAGGCGATGAAGGACCGCAAATGAGGTCCGCCCCCAAATTGATCATCCAATTCTTCGATCCGCTTCGCATACGGTATCGCGAGCTCGGGAGTATTGGTAAAAAGACAGTAATGGGAACCAAAGTTATAGTTGGTGATTACAGACAGAGGTTCAAGTTCGAGAGCTTTTTGGTACTGAACGACCGCTTCGTCATTTCTTTCCAGCGTTGTAAGGAATTCTCCGTACCATTTATGGGCCGTGGCGTAATTCGGGCTGATATCTATCGCCTTCCTGAACCCGATTTCGGCCTTGTCCCATCTCCACTGGTACTGGTCGATGTACGCGCGGGAAGCGTATGCTTCGCCGAGTGAATCGTCTATTTTGAGTGCACGGTCCGCGTATTCACTAGCTTTGGTGAGTGCCTCCTTTGCATCGCTATCACTCCACCATTGCGATACTGCGTATGAATCTGCGAGACCAACGAAAGCCAGCGCGAAATTGGGGTCCCGGTCTGCCGCCGCCTTGAACTGCTCGATCGCTTTCTTTAAATTGACCGCGTCTCGTTTGTTCCAATAGAAGCGTCCTTGAAGATAATGCCGATAGGCTTCCGGATCAGAGGTGTAATTCTTCGTAAGCTGCGTCGGCTCCGCGCCGGAAAGCTTCGTCTTGAGTCTACTCGATACATCCTGTGCGATCTCACCCTGAAGGACGACCAGATCAGTCGTTTTTCTGTTGTATTGCCGGCTCCAGATAACATCCTGTGTGCTCGTATTGACCAATTCCAGGTTTAGGTTGAGATCGTTCCCGCGTTCCGTCACTCGTCCGAGCAGAACCGCCTGGACATTAAGTTCTTCCCCCAGTTTCTTTGGGGACATTTCTTTTCCCTTATAGAAAAAGACCGTACTCCTCGCTTTCACGGATAGATCGGGGATGTTGGAAAGACTTCCGATCAAGGTCTCGGTCATTCCGTCAGAAAGATACTCTATGCTTTCGTTGGAGGGGTATGATTTTGCCGGACACGAACCTATCTCTAGAATACAGGAATGAGGAAATTTGACAATGAGTTCAAGCAGGAAGCTGTCCGTAGGGTTTTTGATGGTGAGTCGGCGGCTTCAGTAGCGAGGGATCTTGGTATCAACGCCAATCTTCTTTATCGGTGGAAAAAGGAAATCAGGATGGCGAGCACGGATCTTGAGCTTGAGAATATAGAGCTCAAGAAAGAACTTCGGATGATCCGGGAGGAACGGGACATACTAAAAAAGGCGGCCCTAATCTTCGGCAAGGGCCGTTAGCAAAATACGAGTTTATAAGAGCTGAAGAGAAGAATCACGAGATCGGTATATTGTGTCGGGTGATGAAGGTAAGCCGTTCTGCTTATTACTCTTACAGGAACTCGAAGACCTACGAGGTAACGGGCCGACAAAAGACGTTGGATGACCGGA
>JBGTGX010000081.1:0-53284 GCA_041746475.1 Pyrinomonadaceae bacterium
GGAGTGCCAAAGGACAATTTCCCACTATTTTTGAAGGAATGTGAGTGGCGTTTTAATAACCCAAAACCTCAGTCGCAGTTAAGCCAATTAAAACAATGGGTTAAGGACGAAATGGGATAGTTATCTGGGACATCCCCTAAAATAATTTAAGTCGTTCAGCGAAATGAAAGAGAAAAATCTGTCATCGGTGCTTTTAGGTGCGGCATTTTTAATGGCGACATCGGCAGTTGGGCCGGGATTTCTTACCCAAACCGCCGCATTTACAAAAACTCTTCTCGCAAGTTTTGGTTTTGTTATTCTCATTTCTGTAGTTATTGATATCTTTGCGCAATTAAACATTTGGCGCGTTTTAGCTGTCAGCGGAAAACGCGCGCAAGATGTCGCTAACGAAACCATTCCGGGAAGCGGTTATTTTCTCGCAGCTTTGATAGTTTTCGGAGGACTTGCTTTCAACATCGGCAATATAGCCGGTGCAGGACTCGGTTTGAATGTCTTGTTTGGATTAAGACCGGAATATGGCGCCATTATTAGCGCACTGATCGGTATTGGTATTTTTCTCTTTAAAGATGCGGGAAAAGCTATGGATCTTTTTGTAAAGATTCTTGGTTTTGTAATGCTCGCGTTGATAATTTATGTCGTCTTTGTTTCGATCCCTCCTATCGGTGAAGCAGTATTTAGAACTTTTGTCCCGGAAAAAATCGATTCATTTGCGATTGTCACGTTAGTCGGAGGAACCGTCGGCGGCTACATTACCTTTGCCGGCGCGCATCGTTTGATTGATGCCGGGATCTCGGGTAAGGAATCACTTCGGGAAATAAATACGGCTGCGACTACCGGAATTTTACTGACCGCAGTAATCCGGTTTTTATTATTCTTGGCGGCATTTGGGGTCATCGCACTGGGTTTTACGATTGACGATAAGAATCCGCCGGCTTCAGTCTTTCAACACGCGGCGGGTAACGTTGGCTATAAGCTTTTCGGTATCGTAATGTGGGCGGCTGCAATTACGTCGGTGATCGGTGCTGCATATACATCTGTTTCTTTCTTTAAAACATTTCATCCGAAGATTTCTGAAAAATCACAACATCTGACCATTTTTTTCATCGCGTTTTCGACGCTCGTTTTTGTCTTAATTGGTCGCCCCGTTTTGGTTCTGATCCTTGCCGGAACATTCAACGGATTCATTTTACCGGTCGGACTCGCTCTCGTCTTGCTCGCGTCGGGTAAAACCAAGATCGTTGGTGATTACAGCCACCCTCGTTGGATGACGATCGCGGGATGGCTGGTGGTTATCTTAATGTTCGGCTTCAGCGTTCAGACGATAATCAACCAATTCCGCGGCTAAAATATTCAATAGTTTTGTCATATTTCGGAATTTGGCGGTGTATTCTCATCAGATACTAAATAATTTTCGAAGGAGTCTTAATAATGCAAAAAATACGAACTACATTCTCGACGCGCCCGATTATTTTTATCTCTTTTCGGGACTTTTCTTGATTCAACACTGGCAAAACAAAAAAGCGAGACTGTAATCGGTCTCGCTTTTTTTCTTCGCTAAATCGGCATTCCAAGATGTTTCGATATTAAATCCGAGCTTTATTATCTTATCTGCAAAAGATATCATGCTTTTATCTCCCAATAATTTTTATTCAACTTCAGCGAAAATCGTAAACCATTTTTGCGGATCGAATGGAAAAAATTTGGCTAGCTGCGTTCAGGCGTGACGAAATGCCTGTGGTTGAGTTGGAAATAGCGGAAAACAAGAAAAGCGATTCCGAAGAATCGCTCAAGTAACCTTAGAAATGGTGATCCGAGGAGGGCTCGAACCTCCGACCCAATGGTTAAAAGCCATTTGCTCTGCCAACTGAGCTATCGGACCAAATAAATGTTGGTTCCGCGAATTGGGTTCGCGAAGTTTTAGATTCTAGTATTTTAGACTCTCAAAATCAAGTGCGTCTTTGTTGATTAGTTAAACCAACTTTCCATCACCGAATCCTTTAGAATGATCGTTTGATCGCGTTCCGGTCCGGTGGAAATAAGACCAATTTCAACACCGATCGATTGCGACAAAAACTCGACGTACTCACGGGCTTTTATCGGCAGATCATCTATTTCGGTGATTCCCAAAGTTTCGCTTTTCCAGCCTTCAAGAGTTTCATAGATCGGTTTTATCTGACGCAAGTCCTGCGAAACTGCGGGAAATGTGTCTACGCGTTTGCCGTCAATTTCATAACCAACACAGATATTTATTTCATCGAGTGCATCCAGCACATCTATCTTCGTAAGCGCAACAGAATCAAAACCATTCAATTCTGCCGAATATCGCGTGGCAACGGCGTCAAACCATCCGCATCTGCGCGGTCGTTTAGTTACGGAGCCAAATTCGTTTCCGCGTGTCCGAATCAAGTTCGCAACATCCTCTTCGCTATCGACCATTTCGGTAGGAAACGGCCCTTCGCCTACCCGGGTCGCATAGGTTCGAACAATGCCCAACACTCCGGAAATATGATGCGGAGGAATTCCAGCTCCTACCGACGCCCCACCAGCTGTCGGGTTCGACGAGGTTACAAAAGGATATGTGCCGTGATCAACGTCAAGTAGTGTTGCCTGAGCTCCCTCAAGGAGGATCTTTTTATTCTGCTTTTTCGCTTCCGCAAAATAATGCGAAGTCTCGCAAACAAATGGTCGAAGGCGTTCGGCGAGCACAGAGATCTCATCGTATATCTCATCCGAGCGCAGTGGTTCGCGCCCGTAGAGTACGATCACACGATTCGCTTCTTCGAGGTTTCGCTCAATCCGGTACTTTAGAACGTCAGGCGAAAGCGCATCTGCAACGCGAATTCCGCGTCGCCCGGCTTTATCTTCATAAGCGGGTCCGATGCCCCGAAGCGTTGTGCCGATTTTTTCGTTTCCGAGCCGCTCTTCGGAAGTGTGATCAAGGACACGATGGTAAGGCATTATCAAATGCGCGCGGCTTGAAACTTTTAATCTTTCAGGTGTTACGAAAATCCCCTTTTCCGAGATCTGGTCGATCTCCTCGAAGAATGCGATCGGATCGATGACCATTCCGTTTCCTAACACGCAGACCGCATGCTCGTGGATTATTCCGGACGGTAAAAGTCTTAAAACAAACGCTTTATCACCCACGTAAACACTATGTCCGGCGTTATGCCCACCTTGATACCGGGCAACTATATCAAAACGATCGGCCAGCAGATCTACTACCTTGCCTTTTCCCTCGTCGCCCCATTGCGATCCGATAATTACAATAATCATAAGCAGTTTTCCATTTTCAATTCTCTTTCCACTCTTCTTCGAGCAATGAAAAAACGGCCAAACCGACAAACCTATCGTGTAGCCATTGCACCTGTCGGGAAACGCCTTCCTTTGTAAATCCTAATCTTTCCGGGATTGCCTGACTTTTGAAGTTTTCCGTCGCACATCTTATCACAATTCGATTAAGATTTAATTCTTCGAAACCATGCTTAAGAAGTGCCCGCGAAGATTTGGTAATAATGCCTTTACCCTCCGCCTTTTTTGCGAGCCAATACCCGATCTCGGCGGTTTTATTTGTTTTGTCGATATCGAAAAGGCTGATCGTTCCGATGATCCGATTTTCACGAAATATAACTAGCTGAATTTCGGATTCCTTCGAAATATTTTCCAGCTTTATCTTTATGAATTCCTGAGCCTTCTGAATGTCATAATCCGATGTTGCCCAGGGCATCCATTCGCCAAGATGTTTCGAATTTTCTCTTACGACAGAGCACAGTTCATCTGCATATCGACCCGCGACGAAACGCAATTCTACATCGTCATCAATTTCATAAAAAAGCATTGTCTAATTTGAAAGCGTAAGATTGTAGAGCGCAACATATTTGCGGGCAGCATTTTGCCAAGAATTATCATCCGTCATTCCATTGTATTGGAGTCTTCGCCACGCGTCAGGTTCTGCATACGCAAACATCGCTTCATATATTTTTTCGAGAAATCTATCGGCGCTAAATTCGCTAAACTTAAATCCATTACCCCGGCCATTTACGCGGTCAAAATTTTCTATCGTGTCGTCCAGGCCGCCGACTGCTCGTACGATCGGAACTGTTCCGTACCGCAGCGAATACATTTGATTCAACCCACAAGGCTCAAAGCGTGATGGCATTAGAAACATATCGGCGCCCGCCTCGATTCTATGTGCAAGGTCCTCATTGTAGCCGATATATGTGCCGACCTGCCGCGGAGCGTGATTTCTCATTTGCCGGAAAAAATTCTCATACGATTTATCGCCCGAACCAAGCGCGATAAAATAGGCCCCGGCGTTTAATATTTCACCGGCAACCTGTTGGATCAATTCGATCCCTTTTTGCGATGTAAGTCTTGTGACGACAGCAAAAATAGGTTGTGCGAGATCCACCGGAAGTCCGAAATTTGTAAGTAGCTCACGTTTACATTCCCTTTTCCCGCTAAGGTCCTGATAATTGAAATGCGCCGGAAGCGCCTCATCCGTTTCCGGATTCCAAATTTCATAATCGACGCCGTTCGTGATACCAATTAGCCCGTCTTTTCTCAATCTCAGGAGCCAATCGAGCCCGTAACCATTTTCGGGCTGCTGGATCTCATATCCGTATCTTCCCGAAACGGTAGAAAGCATATCGGAAGCCGACAAACCCGCTTTGAGTGCCGAAGCATAACCGTTAAAAGCAAAACTATTTTGCTCAAAATCACTTCCAAAACCCATGTCCCAGAGTTCGCCTTTGCCGAATCCACCCTGATATGCAAGATTGTGAATTGAAAACACCGTGCGCGTGTGCCTCCAAAAAGGATCCCAAAAACGAAGATGGGAAAGTTTGGCAGCAGCAAATCCGCAGTGCCAGTCATTGAGGTGAACAATATCGACCCGTTTCCCTAGGCGTTTTAATAAAACCAGCGCCGCTTGGTTAAAGAACGCAAAGCGCTCGTAATCTTCCGTGTAGCCATAGATAGAATCACGATGAAAGAATTCAGGAGCGTCTATCAAATACGTCGGCGATCCATTTGCCTCAGAGTAAAAAACCTTTGCACGATAAGCATGTCCACGCCAGTCTACCCGTAGATCATCGATTGCGACCTGCCAAAGGTATTCGCCTTTTGTTTGGAGATAACAGGGCGTAATAAGAAGGGAGTCGATTCCAATTTGCTTAAGCGCTTTGGGAAGTGCGCCTGCGACGTCTCCGAGACCTCCCGTTTTCGAATAAGGAACTGCTTCGGCTGATAACACGGCTACACGCATAATTATTGGAATTGTAGATAGAAAATCGCCATTAGTAAATTGTGAATTGTAACTGGAGATTTTACATAGACAAAAAATGAATCGTGAACAAAAGCGAGCTTCAATTCACGATTCTCCATTTACCATTTTCACAAGACTAGGTCTGCATCGAGGCGAGAAATTCTGCGTTTGTCTTCGCCTTGCTGAGCCTTTCAAGCACAACTTCCATCTGCTCAACAGATGAAAGCGGATTGAGAACGCGGCGCATAACCCAAATTCTTGCGAGATCATCCGGATCGAGAAGAAGTTCTTCCTTTCGCGTTCCCGAACGCTGAATATCGATCGATGGGAATAGACGCTTATCCGAAAGCTTTCGATCAAGATGAATTTCGGAGTTACCGGTTCCCTTGAATTCTTCAAAAATTACATCGTCCATACGCGAGCCCGTATCGATCAAAGCAGTTGCAATAATCGTCAGACTGCCGCCTTCTTCTATATTACGCGCCGCACCAAAAAACCGCTTTGGCCTCTGCAGGGCGTTTGAATCAATACCACCGGAAAGAATTTTCCCTGAAGGCGGAACTACCGCGTTGTGAGCTCGTGCAAGCCGTGTAATTGAATCTAGCAGAATAACGACGTCTCTTTTATGCTCAACCAATCTCTTCGCTTTTTCAATCACCATATCGGCAACTTGAACGTGGCGGGTTGGAGGTTCATCAAAGGTTGAAGATATCACTTCGCCTTCCACCGAGCGCTGCATATCCGTAACTTCTTCAGGACGTTCATCAATCAACAAAACGATCAAAGTTACGTTTGGATGATTCTTCGTAATCGAATTTGCGATCGTTTGAAGAAGCATTGTTTTACCGGTTCTCGGCGGAGCAACAATGAGTGCACGTTGTCCTTTGCCGATCGGGGTAACCAAATCAATAACTCGAGCCGAAATATTTTTCGGATCTTCCGTTTCCATGCGAAGTTTTTCTTCGGGATAAAGAGGAGTCAGGTTATCGAAAAATATTTTTTCACGGGAATGTTCCGGCGCCTCGAAATTGATCGCCTCAACCTTAATCAGCGCAAAATATCTCTCGCCCTCTTTAGGGGGTCTGATTTGTCCGCTAATGGTGTCGCCGGTGCGCAAATCAAACTTCCTTATCTGCGATGGGGAGACATAAATATCATCGGGTCCCGGCAAATAGTTATACTCAGGTGCTCTCAAGAAGCCGAACCCATCGGGAAGTGTTTCCAAAACCCCTTGCGAAAAAATAAGTCCGCTTTTTTCCGTTTGTGCAGCCAAAACTTTAAAGATCAGTTCTTGCTTACGCATCCCGGACGCACCTTCGACCTCCATTTCCTTAGCTATTTGTGTTAGCTCGGAAATCGACATTTCTTTTAGTTTTGCTAAATCCAGCAGATCGCCGTTGGAAGGAAGTGCGCTTCGCTTTTTTTCCTTTCCCTTGCCGTTACCGTTGTTGCGTACGTCCGTTGAAGGTTCTTCACTTGGATCCAAGATCTCTTCTTTAGGCTTACTGGGTTTACCTTTGGTTGTTTTTGTTGACATTATATTGGGTACTGTTTAGGTGTGAATTGTGTAATTTGATTTTAACAAGGGCACTAACCTTTGCATCGATGTGTATTAATACTTGATTCGTGGAGTAAATGTTACTGAAAAGCTATTTCGCGGTGCTTGTTGATAAAGCAAATTCCATACCGCTGAACTTTGAGTTTTTCGGGATAGATTAATTATTAGTATATTTTATGGAATAAAGCAAGTTTAAATTGAGCGTTTTAGGTGACCGCGGTTTGAATCGCACCCCAAATCAACTCTTTACCTTTTCCTGTAACCGCTGAATAAGGCGCTATTTCCGTTTCAGGCATAGCCTTTTTGAATACGTTGACACTGCGAATGAGCTTGTTATTGGAAAGCTTATCTGCTTTTGTTGCAACAATAAGATTCGGTTTATCGTGAAATATGAGCCATTCGTAAAGCTGTTTATCAAGGCTGGTCGGGTCGTGGCGAGAATCGACTAACTGTATTGATAGCACAAGTTGCTCACGTTTAGTAAGGTAATCCTCAGCCATATTTCCCCAATCTTCCCGCATTTTTTTCGATACCTTTGCATAACCGTACCCGGGCAAATCGACGAAATAGAATGCTTTGTTAATTAGAAAGAAGTTGATACTTTGGGTTCGCCCCGGCGTATTCGAAGTACGAGCAAGTTTTTTCCTATTCAAGAGCGAATTCAAAAGGCTTGATTTTCCAACATTTGAACGCCCCAAGAACGAGATCTCCGGCAACCCGTCATCAACCCATTGAGACTCTTCAAACGCACTTTTAATAAACTCCGCCGAAGTGATTTTCATTGGTCTCTTTCAGACATCGATATCCAACCCGGCTAAATTTAGGCGAGATTCAGTCCTTTATTCAGGTTTTCCTCGGTAAACAACGGTGGATTCTCCGTTTCCGCTTTCCCGACATCACCGCTGTCATCGAGCGCGATTTTTAGAACCTCATCGATCATCCCAACACAATGGACATTTAGTTCTTCGAGCACCTCTTCAGGGACGTCGGAAAGATCCTTTTCATTCTCGCTGGAAACGATAATGTTCTTTATTCCAAACCGATGTGCTGCGAGAAGTTTTTCTTTCAATCCTCCGATTGGTAAAACCTTTCCGCGCAACGTAATTTCGCCCGTCATTGCAACGTCATACCGCGCGGGTTTCTTCGTCAGTGCGGAAACCATCGCCGTAACCATCGTTATCCCTGCAGACGGCCCATCTTTCGGAATCGCACCTTCAGGAACGTGGATATGAAGATCCTTTCTTCGAAAATCTTTGTAATCGATCCCAAGATCCTTAGCGCGTGTGCGCACGCACGTTAAAGCTGCGTGTGCGGATTCCTGCATTACTTCACCTAATTTCCCGGTTAGCTGTACACCGCCTCGCCCGTTCACTATTGTTGCTTCGACCTGAAGCACATCGCCGCCGACTTCGGTCCAGGCCAAGCCGTTTACAAGCCCGATCTCGCTCTTTCGTCCGATATCCTGCTTTCGATACCTTATCGTACCCAGAAGCTCTCTGACCTTTTCAGCGTCAATGATCTCCTTGAAACTCTCGGATCTTTTTGAACCGATAAATTTACGAGCAATTTT
This sequence comes from Pyrinomonadaceae bacterium, assembly GCA_041746475.1. GTDB lineage: Bacteria > Acidobacteriota > Blastocatellia > Pyrinomonadales > Pyrinomonadaceae > Aridibacter. The sequence goes on from JBGTGX010000081.1 coordinate 8,395, forward strand.
CCTCAAACACGAGCTAATCTCGCGCTCCAAGTTTCTCACACCCGCTTCGCGTGTGTAGTGGCGAATTATTTCCAACACGCCGTTTTCGCTAAATTTAACTTTGTCGACCTCCATTCCGTTGCCTTCGATCTGTTTTGGAATAAGATGCCGGACCGCAATTTGGCTCTTTTCGCTTTCGGTGTACCCGGAAAGACTTAAAATTTCCAGGCGATCCTGAAGTGCTGGAGGGATAGTATGCAGAACATTCGCCGTTGCGATAAAAAATACGTTTGAAAGATCGTAATCAATGTCCAAATAGTGGTCGCGAAATGTGTTATTTTGTTCGGGATCAAGAACCTCGAGAAGTGCAGAACTTGGGTCGCCGCGGAAATCCTTTCCAAGTTTATCAACTTCATCGAGCAGAATCACCGGATTTACAGTTCCGGCTCGTTTCATCAGCTGAATGATCTGCCCCGGCAATGCACCTATGTATGTTCTGCGATGACCTCGAATTTCGGCCTCATCGTGAACGCCGCCTAATGCTAATCTGACAAATTCCCTGCCGGTCGCGCGTGCAATTGACTTCCCTAGCGAAGTCTTTCCAACACCGGGAGCACCTACAAAACAAAGAATTGTTCCTTTCGGATTTTTTACGAGTTGTCTGACTGCGAGGTGTTCGAGGATTCTTTCTTTAATTTTCTCGAGACCGTAATGGTCTTCATTTAAAATGTCTTCCGCTTTCGACAAATCTTCGATCTCATCCGAACGCTGCTGCCAGGGAACGTTTACAAGCCAATCAAGATAAGTTCGCGCCACCGTACTTTCCGCAGACATCGGCGGCATTGATTCGAGCCGGGAAAATTCCTGAAGCGCTTTTTCTTTAGCTTCTTCGCTCATCCCTGCTTCTTCGATCTGTTTTTTTAGCTCATCAAATTCAGCTTTTTCATCCTTTCGGCCCATTTCCTTATGGATAGCTTTGATTTGTTCATTTAGATAATACTCGCGTTGAGTTTTATCCATTTGCTTTTTCGTACGGTTTTGAACAGACCGATCAAGCTGTTTCTTTTCGATCTCTACCTCGAGAACAGCGATCAATTCCTGCAACCTCTCGGGAACAGAATAAGTTTCCAGAAGTTTTTGTTTTTCTTCCACCGAAATTCGCAAATGCGAGCTCATCGAATCCGCAATTTGCGCCGAAGTAACTCCGCGTAGCGACGCATGAAGCGCATCTGTATACGCATCGGGAGCAATTCTCAAAAACTGCTCGACCAAACCGTGAATTTGCTGCAGGAATCCATCTGTGCGGTAGCCGGATTCATCGAGAGACCCGACTTTTCTCACGAGGGCTGAAAATGTGCCATCGGTGTCCTGCTCGACCCTCACAGATTCGCCGCGTTCTTTTCCTTCTACAACAACCTTGATCTGCCCGTTTTCCTGCTTCTGAGCCTGAAGGATCCTCCCAATCGTCCCAACCCGATAGATCTGCTCTGCATTTGGTTCGTCAATTGTAGCGTCATGCTGAGTTGCGAGAAATATATTTCGATCTCCCCTCATTGCAACTTCAAGCGCCTTTACCGAACTCGGACGACCGATCTTAAACGCTACTTTTGTAAACGGAAATATCACAACGTCCCGAATCGGAACCATTGGATACTTTTCAATGTCTTTAGGCATTTGGTCTGTTATTTCTTGCATATTTTTTTCAAATTTCTACTCGGAGCGAATCTATTAAGTTTAGTAGATAAGTAAAATGCTTATTAGCAATGAGATTCTAATTTTAGAACATTTAAGCCAACCATTGCCAATCTAATTTCTTACTTTCAGTTATAGCGCTTATTTTCGAAAGGTTACCGCGAATCGCAATAGAAACTATTGAAAACCCGAAGCGCTGTCAGTGTGATTGAAAACCTTTTTCGATTCAGCCTCGTAAAATGCTGTAATTTAGATATAATTTATTTACTGATTTTATGAATTTCCTGGAAACGTTAAAACTTTCACTTTCGGCAATTTGGGCCCATAAGCTTCGGTCGTTTCTCACGCTTCTCGGAATGATCATCGGTGTAGCTGCATTTATGCTGGTGTTGTCGGTCCTTCAGGGGTTTAACACCTATGTAGACGAAAAGATCGCAGGCGTCGGCTCAAATTCCTTTAACCTCCAAAGATTCGATTTCAAAGATTTTAAGGACACAGACACGCTGGCCGAAGCCCAGCGCCGAAATAAAGATTTGACCTTCGAGGAATTAGACTTCATTAGAAAAAATGGTGATCTAATCGAAGAAATCGGTGCAAAAGCTCGCCGCACTTCAGTTGAGGTAAAACGCGGTTCAAAAAAACTCGAGGACATAAGTGTCGATGGGGCGGAACCTATCATCGGTAAAATCGACAAGGTTGACGTAGAACTCGGACGTTATTTCGTAGACGCGGAAAACAATAACGCTACCCGGGTCGCATACATCGGACGCGACATTGCAGACGAGCTTTTTCCCCTGAGTTCCCCGATCGATGGCGAAATTTATATTCGCGGCATTCCCTATCGCGTTATTGGAGTACAAACCGCAAAAGGTACCGTTTTCGGACGACCGCAGGACAATTTTATAACAATTCCGCTGAGAACCTATATTTCGCAGTTTGGAACCGCTACCGGACCACGAGGGTTGTTTTTTGTCGGCAGTTCTTACTCTGACGCGACTTTTGACGATGCGGTCGAGCAGGCACGCACGCTTATGCGCATCAAACGGAAACTACCGTTTGGTGAAAAAGACAATTTTGGAATTTTTACGCCGGATGCAATTGCTACTTTGCGCGACAACGTATTAGGAAATGTTTTTATCGTTATTCTGGCTGTTCCGGCAATTGCTTTGCTCGTCGGTGCAATTGTCATTATGAATATAATGCTTGTCGCGGTTACCGAAAGAACAAAAGAGATCGGAATTCGAAAGTCTTTGGGGGCGAGTCAATCAGATATTTTGAAGCAGTTTTTGTACGAAGCCGCTACTCTTTCCGCGATTGGCGGAATAATCGGACTTATCCTTGCGAAGGTTTTAGGAATGATTGTTTCCGCATTCGTTTTACAGACCATAATTCCATGGTATGCAGCAGTGATCGCGATTGGCGTTTCGGCATTTGTAGGAATTGTGGCTGGGCTGTTTCCCGCGTGGAAGGCGGCCAAACTTGATCCGATTGAGGCATTAAGAGCAGACTAAATTGGTAGAAACTAATGAAAGCAGGAAGTGCATTTTTTGAAAATTTTAGAATGGCGTTTGCCACCTTACGTAATAGCAAACTGCGTTCTTTTTTGACGATCATCGGTGTGATTATCGGCGTCATTACGGTGATGCTGATTTCTTCGATTATAAGCGGAATAAATGTCGGCGTCGAAAAGGAAATTGAGTCTTTCGGAACAAACTCGATTTTTCTTTACAAGTATGAGATCGGGATTCAGGTCGGACGTCGCAGTCGCGAAGAACGAATGCGAAAACCTTTGACGATGCAGGACGCGCAAGCAATTAACGAGCTCTCGTCTATCAGCATCGCTGTTCCTTTTCTTGATGTATCGAGCAATCGTTGGGGATCAAAAATTCTCATCACCGGCAAAAATGGCAAAACTTCCTCAGCGATCAATTTAACCGGGACCTACCCAGAACTTTCTGAAACCAATACCGAGATTCTTACCCAGGGTCGCTGGTTTACCGACACCGAAAACGAACTGAAAAAAGATGTTGCGCTGATTGGCGCGACGGTCGCAGAAGATTATTTCCCGGGCGAATCTCCGCTTGATCAGACTTTGGAGATCGGCGGAAGAGAATTTCGAATTATTGGAGTTTTAGAGAAGCGTGAGCAGCTTTTTGGCGGCGGCGGCGGAAATAATGACCAAAGCAATATCATTTATATGCCGATGGGTTCCGCACTCAGAATAAAACCGAATTCTGACGATTTGTTTATACTTTCCGTGGCGAAACCCGGTCAGCTCGAAAAAGGAAAAGATCAGGTTCAGGATCTGCTTCGAGTTCGCAGACAAGTTCCCTTTGGCGAGCCGAACAATTTTTCGATGGCTACGGCAGCAAGCATTATCGAGCAGTTTAAGTCGATAACTGCAGGCGTTGCGATCGCAATGTTTGTGATCTCATCCGTCGGTTTGATGATAGGCGGAATTGGCGTAATGAACATTATGCTTGTATCGGTAACGGAACGAACACGGGAAATCGGTATTCGAAAAGCCCTTGGCGCCAAGCAGTCAGATATACTTTTGCAGTTTTTGGTAGAAGCAGCAACGCTAACCGGCTTCGGAGGTCTACTCGGTCTCGCAATTGGATGGTTGCTGACGCTACTTGTCGCGCTTGTTTTCCCATCCTACGTTCCCTGGTGGGCACCTCCTCTTGGATTTTTCGCAAGCGTCGGCATCGGAATTATCTTCGGTCTCTTCCCGGCTTGGAAAGCTGCACGTCTCGACCCGATCGAAGCATTAAGATATGAGTAGAGTGGAATGCCGCAGATATTGGATTCCACTCCGCAACGTACAAAGCTTATGAAGGAATGCCGTTGAAATAAGCGCTTACCACTCTCACCATAATGCCAAACAACGCCAGTATCAACACTATAGCCCAGGCGGATCCTTTTGATAGTCTCGCTACTTTATGAAGCCCGATCGCCGCGAGCACTAGACCCCAGATAGCAAATATATCGATCGTGCTGATCAGGGTCGTCAACACAGGCATTTCCCTGCCGCCAAAGAAAAGTGATGGGTTCGCATTTACCAACCCCCGTTGGCTCGCGAGGATATCAATATCATCGGGCGACTTAAGAAATAGAATCAAAAAATTTGCTACGGTTGAAACGATCGTCGGAGGGAGCGATGAATAGACCCAGACCGAAAGCGCTTGCATGAAATTGATCGTTCCTCCCATCACTTTCGCGCCGAGCCAATATATTAATGTTCCGATCAAAAATCCAATAACAATAAAAATCGGCAGCGCATACCGTACGACCTTTTGAATGGTCATTTGGAGATCGATATTCTGCTTCTTGGCTTCGTCGGACAAACTCGCAAATTGTGAATTTTTCTCAGCCTGTTCGGTGATCGCCCGGCGCATTCGGTCTTCACCCATCTTGTATGAAAACGCAAAGAAGAATGCCGAAGAAAGAATCGCAATTATGATGAAACCTATTATAAATCGCGGTTTTTTACGCAAATCAGCGAAAGTACGCCCCGGTTCGAAAAATATGTTTGCAAGTGTCGCAGCCTCAGACATCTCCGGCTGCTCTTTTTGTTCAACCTCGATCTCTTCGGGAAACGGCGGTTCCTGCAATTGATCCTGATCGTTTGTTTCTAGGTCCACGTTGTCGTCGCTCATAAGTTTCTCCTTTTACTCTAAAAAGCGGTTTCCATTTAGTAAGTTTTTCTTGATACAAAAAATTTACATACGATCGAAATTTTCGTTTCGTTTCAAATTCACTTATCCAATTCTCGGTGCGTTATCGTAATTCTCGTTGTAGATGCAAGCTGAAAAGTGATCATCCTCGATTTCTTTAAGATCCGGTTCGATTCGCGAGCATTCTTCCGTTGCTATCGGACAACGTGTTCTAAAGTTACATCCCGATGGAGGATTTATCGGGTTCGGCACGTCACCCTGAAGCACGATTCGATCACGTTTCATCTTTGGATCGGGAATCGGAATTGCCGAGAGTAAAGCTTTTGTATACGGATGAAGCGGATTTCTATAAAGCTCCTTTGATTCCGCAATTTCCACGATCTTCCCCAGATACATAACGGCTACACGATCTGAAATATGCTCAACTACGGCCAAGCCATGTGAAATAAACAAAAATGTCAACCCAAATTCGGTCTGCAGATCCTGCAGCAAATTTACTACCTGCGCCTGAACCGAAACGTCCAGGGCTGAAACCGGCTCGTCGGCGATAATTAGCTTTGGATTAAGGGCAAGAGCGCGAGCAATTCCTATTCGCTGCCTTTGTCCGCCGGAAAATTCATGCGGATAGCGCGACATATATTTTGGGTCAAGCCCGACTTTGGAAAGAAGCTCCGCCACTTTAGCTTTCTGTGCCGCTTTATCGCCGATCCTATGTATCTTAAGAGGTTCGGAAACTATAGAAAACACACTCAAACGGGGATTGAGCGATGCGTATGGATCCTGAAAGATGATCTGCATTTCCCTGCGGAGTTTCTGTAAGTCCTTGTTTCCAAGTTTTATAATATCCTGACCACCGACGAAAACTTCTCCAGAAGTAGGCTCGTGCAAACGGAGCATGCAGCGCCCAACAGTCGATTTTCCACAGCCGGATTCACCGACGAGTCCAAGCGTTTCGCCGGCAAAAATATCAAACGAAATACCATCGACCGCGCGTACAAGATCGTCGCTGTTCTCAACCGGAAAATGCTTTACCAAATCCCTGACTCGGACAAGTTTTTCCCGCGATGTTTGTGTTGCTGTTTCGCTCATTTTTGCGGTTTTCGCCGCTCAATCCAATCTTCTTTAATTATTGCCCAACGCTCATGATCACGCCATTTGCCGCCGATCTTCAGATATTTTCGCGAATAGCCTTCTTTGACAAATCCGAATCGTTTTACTACCGCTATCGAGGCTTTGTTCTCCGGCCGAATATTCGCCTCCAAACGATGGAGTTCTAAATCCGTAAATGCATATTTCACCGCAAGATCTAGCGCTTCAGCCATAAAGCCTTTTCCCGTAAACCCTTCAAATAAGTAATAACCAAGGTACGCATTCTTAAAGCCCTTATGAAAAATCTGTGAAAGATTTATCGCACCCGCAATACCTTCCGGGTCCTTCACGCAAATTAGCAAGCACTCATCCGAGTCCGACTTGTTCCTTTCGAGATACTCATCAAAAGCCTTCAAATCGGTCGGCGGTTTAACCAACCCGCTGTGAAAGCGTCTGCTCAATTTACTCAAAGCAATAAATTCCACAGCATCCCCTCGCGCGGGAAAACGCAAGAAAACGCTTTTACTCTCAGCCAGCCGTCGCTGCGCTTTTTCGCTCATCTTCAAACAGTACACACCTTACTTTTACGTTTTCATCGATTTGACGCATCTCAATATCGCCCAGCTCACAAATGTCTTTCTTAAATACGCAGCGCGGTGCAAAATGGCAACCGGGCGGTAATTCTGTCGGGCTCGGAACAACACCTTCGATCGTCAAAAGTCTTACTTCTTTTTCCGAATCAACATCTGTTAATTTCGGCACAGAGTTTAAAAGACCTCGAGTGTAGGGATGTTTTGGATTCTCGAACATATCGTCGACAGGAGATTCTTCCACGATCTTTCCCGTGTACATTACGCAAACCCGATCGGCGGTCTCCGCAACAACACCGAGGTCGTGGGTGATCAAGAGAATCGCAAGCTTTCTGGTTTCGCGAAGTTCGTTTAGGAGTTCGAGTATCTGGGCTTGAATCGTAACATCCAGGGCGGTCGTCGGTTCATCAGCAATAAGAAGCTCCGGTCCGCAAGCAAGTGCCATAGCGATCATCACACGCTGCCGCATTCCGCCCGAAAGTTGGTGCGGATAATCGTTTACTCGCCGTGACGGAGAAGGAATGGCTACTTCTTCCATCGCGCTGATTGCTGCATTCCAGGCGTCTTTTTTATTTAAGTTTCGATGAAGCCGAAGCGCCTCCGCGATCTGTTCTCCAACTGTATAAACGGGGTTCAGCGACGTCATCGGATCCTGGAAGATCATTGCAATATCGTTTCCGCGAATTGCACGCATCTCGTTTTCAGATGCTTCGGTTAGCTCTTTGCCTTTGAAATTTATCGAACCTCCGACGATCTTTCCCGGATGTGAGATCAAACGCATTATCGAAAGAGCCGTAATCGATTTTCCGCAACCCGATTCGCCGACGAGCCCAAGCAGCTCTCCCTCGTCGATGAAAAAACTTACGTCGTCGACAGCTTTTACGATTCCATCCTTTGTTGGAAACTGAGTCTGCAAGTTTTGAACTTCAAGTAAATGAGACATTTCCAAAGGTGCTGTTTCGTGGTTTAGGTAAATAGGCGAACTACCCATGTAATCTATTGAAAAACGGATACTTTTTCAAACCGGCAAGCAACTAATTTAATCGCTTTTTCCTCTAATGGATGTTATCATTTTTCAGCTTTTTTGTATTTTTGGCTTTATCTTTACTTAGGAGACTTTCTAGTGATCAAACATTTCAATCTTTCCGCCGTTATACTCTTATCGCTTTTTATTTCAACACCAACCTTTTCTCAATCAAATGCGGTTTCAAAGTTTCGAGATGAAAAATCCCGCAATTCGCGCGCCGTAAGTGAAAAGGAAACAAATGTCACGATCGAACGAATCGAATCTGATGTTGCAGATGCGCTAACGATAATCCAGGATAATCATTTTTCGGGTGATGACCTTAATTACAATGGATTGTTTTCGACGGCGATCGACACAATGCTCCACACACTTGACCCCCATTCAAACTATTTTGACGCCAAACAATTCGAGGAGTTTCGCACGGATCAAAGTTCACAGTATTTTGGTATCGGCGCGACCATTAATCATCTTCGTGATAAAGACGGTAAGGTGATAGCAACCTTTATTAAAGCGACTTTTGATGGCGCGCCCGCTAATAGAGCCGGGCTGCGATACGGAGATAAGATCGTCGAGGTCAACGGCGAATCAGTTCTAGGAAAAGATTATTCCTATGTCAGAGACCGCCTGCGCGGGCCGCGAGGAACTGCTGCAAAACTCGTTGTCGAGAGGTACGGCACAAAGAAACGCGAACCTGTCGAAATAATCCGTGATGCCGTTTCTACGCCGTCTATCCAGGAAGGATATATGGTTCGCCCCGGCATTGGTTATATAGCAATGACGGGAGGTTTTCATCGCACCACATTTGATGAGTTTCAAAGTGAAATAGCAAAGCTCAAAGCCAACGGCATGAAACAGCTTATCATTGATTTGCGCTTTAATGGCGGCGGTTTGGTAAATCAGGCATATTATGTAGCAAACAATTACCTTCGAGACGGACAGACCGTCTTTACGCAAAAAGGCCGTGTAAGAGGAGCCGAAAGAGCCTACCCATCCGACAACCGCAACCCGGATAACACACCACTTGTGATCCTTGTAAATGGCGCTACCGCGTCCGCTTCCGAGATCCTTGCGGGAGCCTTGCAAGATCACGACCGCGCATTGATCGTTGGCGAAAACACTTTTGGAAAAGGACTCGTTCAAAATCCGTTTCCGCTTGAATATGGCTCAATGCTTTTGCTGACAATTGCCAAATACGAAACGCCTTCCGGTCGGCTTATCCAAAAGGACTATTCCGATGGGAACCTTTATAACTACTACACAAACGGCGGTTCGCTCAACGATGACAAATCGGAAAAACCAAAAGGCCCGGAAAAACGAACGGATTCGGGGCGGATTGTTTACGGAGGCGGCGGAATTACTCCGGACATATTTATAAAACCAGAGGAGCTTACAGATGAAAGGCGCCGAATTATTGGGAAGCTAAGCGATCCGCTTATCGCATTTTCAATGGATCTGGCATACGGGAAGATCAAGGGATTTGAAAAGTACGCTGTCGCCCGCCCGATCCGTTATAATTACGATTTGGTTGGAACCGACTTTGCAATTGAGACTCCATTGTTAAACGCTTTTAAGAGTTATGCCGGAACGAAATACGGGGTTAAGGCGGCCGATATTGAGAAAGAAAAGGAATACATCGCAAGAATTCTGCGAACGGAATTGGCAACAGCGGCCTATGGCACCAGAACCTCGCAGCAGGTTTTTAACAATTACGATCCGCAGTTAAGACGCGCTATTGACGAACTTCCTAAGGCAAAACAGCTCGCCCTATTAGGTGCGCAAGCCGCGGCCGCTCGAAGCTCAACCCCATAGCATTATTGAATAATCATTAGGAAAATTAAAATAACCGCCGTTCGAAGCGATTGCAACGGCGGTTTATTTTCAGGATGATAGCCAGGAAATAAGGTAGTAGATCCCGATTCCGGCACCGGCTACAAGCCCAACAGCTAATAAGATCAAGAGTGCGACTATCGCTTTAAACTTTTTATAGCGATTTGGATCGCTCGGGGAAAGCGCGTTTTGGGGAAAATATGGTGGCGGTCGTTTATCCATTTCAGCTTTCATTTAACACTTATCGTAACGCCAAAGCAAGGGAGGCAGTTGAGAATGCTATCTTGGCAAAGGTTGTTCGAGATTTGCTAAGGCATAGGCCAAAACCGCCATCACTGCGCCGTTTTCCTTGAGCTCCTTTGGATTAACCTTATCAAAAGTGTCAGCTGCGTTATGATGATAATTGAAATAGGTTCTCGTATCAAACCAGGGTCCAAAAGATGGAACACCTTTTGCAGTCAATGTACTAATATCCGAACTCGCCGATGGCCTGACATCGATCTGGCCGGCTCCCTGTGTGCTCAGAACATTCGATACGGGCGCGAAAAATGTTAACGCTTCGGTCTTCCCGGCAAAAACGAAACCGATCGGGTGGCTTGCCCCGAGGTCGCTTTCAATTGCCGCAAAGTGTTTCGCAATATCAGCCTCAGCCGCGTAGGTATTTGCGCCAACAAATCCATTTTCTTCATTCATAAATGCGACAACACGAATTGTTCGCCTTGGTTTTATCCCCAATTTGTTTAGCAAAAATGGAACCTGCATGGCGCTTGCGACGCCCACCGCGTCATCAAGCGCGCCCGTTCCAAGATCCCAGGAATCCAGGTGCCCCGAAACCACGACGATCTCTTCCGGTTTTTCACTGCCCTTCAAATCAGCTATAACGTTGTAACTTGTCGTATCCGGAAAGGTTTTTGGTGTCAGAACAAGACGGATTCGCACTTTTCCCATTTTTGCGAGATAGGCGATAGTCTCGGCATCTTCAAAAGAAACCGCAGCGGCCGGAATTTTTGTCACCCCTTCTTCGTAACGCATCCCCCCTGTATGTGCTAGACGATTTTGCGAACCGCCGGCAGAACGAACCAATGCTCCGACCGCACCAAGCTTCGCCGCCGCAACCGCCCCGCCGCCTCGGTACCGAGTCGCCTGTCCGTAAGCATTTCCGCCAAACCCGGCAGACGCCATTTCCCTGTCGAAAATGTGATTGAAAAGCACGATCTTTCCTTCGACCTTTTCTCGTCCAAGACCATTTAGTTCTTCGAAGTTACCTACGACGACGACATCCGCCTCAAGACCGGTTTCAGGCGTCGCAATTGTTCCGCCAAGCGCCGTTAGAACAATCTTTTGCTTAGTACCTTTCGCCATTCCTTCAAATTCCGTAAGCTCTCCGGTCTCCGCGCCTCGCACCCAATGAGGGACGGTAAGTTTTTGGAGCTGCACTTCAAGCCCCAGTTTTTTCATCTCCGCAGCAACCCATTCGATTGCCCTTGCCGCCTGGGGCGATCCTGTCAAACGCGGACCGATATTATTGGTCATGTAAGCAGTCTGTTTATAAGAATAATCACTAGCCAACGCTTCGATTTGCAAACGCTTCATATTAGCCAGCGTCGCTTCTGAATAGAGATTTGGCGTCGGAACCGGTTGCGGATTTTGTGCTAAAACCATAACCGATAAAACGATAAGAAAGATCGATAACCTCAGAATATTACGCATAGTTTTGTTAATTTGAGAAAATGTTTTCCTTGGATTGTTTGCCGTAATGATAACTTAAAAATCCATTGTGCAAAAGATGTAGTTTCAATCAATTCGAAACAGACAAAACCGGCTAAATATGCCATAATTGCGGTTTATTTTGCAGTCGACTCTTGAAATAAATATGAAAATTTTTGTCGTGCCGTTCATTCTTTTGATCGCATTTTTCTTTACACCTTTTGCTCAGGGCGAAGGCAAATCGTTTAACCGCGCACGAACTTACGATGTTCAGCATTATTTAATGCGCCTCAGCTTCGACGTTGCGAAGAAGGAAGTCTTCGGAGACTCGACGATCACGTTAAAACCGCTCGCCGGTGATTTCCAGACTCTCGAGCTAGACGCTGTCGATATGAAGTTTGATTCGGTGACGCTTGAAAATTCAAATACACCGCTCCAATTTCAAATTCTAAAGAATAAGATCGTCATTAAGCTCGATAAAACTTACAGTTCGGACGAGGAAATTTCGGTCAGGTTGAAATACACAGCATTTCCGAAAAAAGGGATATATTTTGTAAAAGCACTTCTCGAACGCGGCAGGACGATCCATTCCTCCCAAATATGGACACAAGGCGAGGCTGAAGAATCCCATCATTGGCTCCCTTCATTTGACTTCCCTGACGATAAAGCTACGACGGAGAAATATATAACCGTTCAAAAAGGCGAATCGGTCATCGGAAACGGCGAACTTGTCGAAACGGTGGAGAATCCCGATAAAACCACTACATTTCATTACAAAATGAATATTCCTCATTCGCTCTATTTAACCTCTTTTGTTGTCGGAAAATACGAAAAGATAAGCGATCAATACAAAAATATCCCGCTTGGTTTTTACGTCTATCCCGGTCAGAAAGCAATCGTTCCAAAAGCCTACGGAAAAACTAAAGATATGTTTAGGATCTTCGAAGGGCTAACCGGCGTTGATTTTCCTTACAACAAATATGATCAGACAATGGTTGCGAATTTTCAGTTTGGAGGAATGGAGAATATCACAGCTACGACGATGGCTGATTCTGAAATAATGATGGCGCAGTTTAAGTTTGGGCAGGGTTTGGTTGAAGACCTCGTATCACACGAACTCGCGCATTCCTGGTTTGGTAATATGGTCACTTGTCGAAACTGGGCAGAGCTCTGGCTGAATGAGGGTTTCGCGACTTATATGGAAGCCGCGTATCGCGAAAAAATGTATGGACGAGCTGATTATCTAAGAAAAATTCAGGAAGATGCGTCCGTCTATTTTGCATACGATTCAGGCCTTAATTCGGCACCTCACGGGCTTTTTAATGTTCTGGCGGACCCCGAAAACGACGAGGCAATGTTTGACCCGATCACGTATCAAAAAGGCAGCGCGGTTCTCCACACACTTCGCGAAGAGGTTGGTACTGAGGTTTTTTGGAAAGCACTCAATACATATCTGGTTCGACACAAATTCGCAAACGTCGAAACACAGGACCTTCAAAAAGTATTTGAAGAGGCTTCAGGCCGTGACCTGGACTGGTTTTTCAAGCAGTGGGTTTATGCAGAGGGCTATCCGACAATCAAAGTCACGCAAAATTATAAAGTTAGATCTAAGACATTGGATCTGATTTTTACACAGACTCAGAAAGTGGATAAAGATACGCCCGAAGCTTTTAGATTGCCTCTTGAAATTCAGTTGGAATTTGGGCGCTCCGTGGTCAAAAAGGAAGTAGTATTGGATAAACGAACACAAAGTTTTTCATTCGAAACGGACGGCAGACCAACCCGTGTGAAATTTGACAAGGATCTTAAGCTCCCGCTCAAGATAATTTCTTCTACGCCGCTTCGAACCGTTCAATAGAATATATTTATTTTAAAACCAAAAGTTCCGAGCCTGCGCAGGCTCGGAACTTTTCGCTTTGAGAAGACTGGATAGTCTATGTGACGCGTCGAAAATTTGGAGGCACAAAGAACTTAAATAGTGCCTTTAACGGCAATTTTCTTGATCTTCTTCGCCACGCCTACGAGGTTAGCTGTCGGGCTAGGAATGAAGAAGTTTCCCTGCAATTATTAAAATTGCTTCGCCCCGATTCCGTTTTACCGGAAAAATGGTTCCCCCGTGATGCTGTCTTTTTAAAACCACACCTTTGGCGGTAAATTTTCAACACTTGAAATATACACCCGTCCTAAACTTTAGGCAAGCGATATATTGCCTAGTTCACAGGAAATAGATGATAGAGCATTAAATAGACGATGACACCGCTTGCTGACACGTATAACCAGATCGGAAAGGCAAATTTTACGACCCGTTTGTGCCGGGCGAATTGTCCGGTTATCGCAAAATACATCGCCCGCAAAACGAACGGCAAAACTACTAAAGATAAAAGCACATGAGTGAATAAGATTGCCAGATAAACGTATCTTGCGGTTCCTTCACCACCGAATTTGTTCGCCGGGTTCGAAAGATGATACGCCACATAACAAAATAGAAATACGATCCCGAGCAAGAATGCGGTTGTCATTGCTGCCCGGTGCGAAGCGATACTACCTCTTCTAATAAAAATGAGACCGGAAATTAACGCAAAAGTTGTCAGTGTGTTTACGGTACCGATTATGTGAGGAAGGATCTTTGTCCAGTTTCCGAGATCGATCTTGTTGGGGAAAGCGAGCAAAACGGCAATGACAACCGGAATTATTACGGAAACTATGTTTATTGCACGGGTTGAGCGTATATTGCGATCTGTGTCGTAGGATTCCGGCGTCATTTCCAAAAACCCAAAAGAAAAAGGAGAATCAGCCAAAGCAAACCCATCGTATGCCAATACCAACCGATGGACCTCGCTTCTGCCTTTCGCTTTGCATCAGTCTTTTTCACAGTATTCCAGTTTCGCAGAAGCACATAGCCCAAAGCCGAAATTCCGCCGATGAGGTGGATCGCGTGCACTGCCGTCAGGATGTAAAAGAATCCCGCGTAAGGATTTCCCTTCATATACAAGCCGCGATTCGCCAGCTCAAGCCACGCCATTAGCTGGGATGAAATAAACGCCGCTCCCAAAATAGTCGTGCCGATAAACCACTTTTTCGCAGTCTTGTATTTTTCTCGATCGACTGCTGTTTTACCAAAGTGATATGCAAAGCTGCTCAGAATAATGATCGCCGTGCTTATCCAAATCTGGATCGGGAGTGTAAACGGCCGCCATTCAAGCGCTTGATTCGTGGCGATCACGACATAAGCACCGATCAACCCGCCAAAGGTCATTACGACAACCAGCAAAAGAAAATACATCGTGATCCCGGATTTTTCACGAGTCTGCGCATCATCCTGCTGAGTGTTTTCCTGATCTGGCTTGTCTCCACCGCTGCCACCGCCACCGCCGTCATTTCCGTCGCCACCGCCGCCGCCATTTTTGCGGTTTCCCCGGTTTCCGCTTCGAACACCCGGACGTTTTGCGGTCTTGCGTTTCTGCTCTTCTTTGATTGGTTCGGCTGTTCCGATTTCCATATAAAAATTAGTGGTTAAAAACCATAAGTGCGAAAATTATTGGAAGATATATTACTGAAACGAGCAATAGCTTTCTGGCTTTTTCTACAGATTTCGCACGTGCGGCTTGGACACTCGCTACGAGAAACCAGATCCCAAGAAGCGACGCACCGGCGAGATAATAAATTCCGGATATCCCAAGGAAAAACGGTGCCAAACTCGTCGGAACGAGCAATACAGTAAAAATTACAATTTGCATCGCAGTGAGTTTTCCGTCTTTTTCTACGACCGGAAGCATTTTAATTCCCGCCTTGGCATACTGCTCTTTGTAGATCCATGCGATCGCCAGAAAATGCGGGAATTGCCACAAAAAAAGTATTGAGAATAAAAACCAGGCGCCCAATGTTATTTCGCCGGAAGCCGCTGTCCAACCCATTAAAGGTGGCATAGCGCCCGGGATCGCACCGATCGCAGTCGATGCCGTCGTACGCGTTTTAAGCGGTGTGTAAAGAAACACATAACCAACGATCACCGTCAGCCCCAGAAACGCAGTCAGAGGATTCACGGCAAAATATAAATAGATCTCCGCCGCAGCGCAAAGAACCACACCAAAGATGAGAGCTTCGAAAGGCGAAACTCGTTTGCTCGGAAGCGGACGTTTCGCCGTTCGTTCCATCTGCGGATCAATATCGCGCTCCCAGTATTGGTTCAATGTCGCAACGCCAAAGGCGAGCAGCGTGATCGAGATCATCGAATGGACAAACAACCCCAGATCAAAGGTTTTTCCGCCGCCAAGATAAAATCCCGCCGCTGAGGTCAAAACCAGCATGAATGCGATGCGCGGCTTCGTAAGTTCGAAAAATGCGGAAAATTTATCCCGAATTCCAATTGCTTTCGTATCCTGTATTTCTACCGTCGCTGTGTCCATTAAATCTCACTTAAAACTAGTATTTCCCAAAGAATAACTTGCCTTTCTCGATTTTCCAAACCCGCCCGGCAAAATCAAAACTTCTTTTTTACTTGAGTTTTACTAATCCCTTCAAAGATGACAAAAATAAAGCACTGAGATATGATTCCTACATAAATTCATTGCGTATTTTTTCATTATTTTTAGCCGCATTAGATGTCAGCAGTAGAAGATTCAGTAAAACAAGTATCTCAAACCAAACCGGAAATAAACCGGAGATCTGTCCCGATCTTTAATCGAGTTCTGGATCTTTTGAGCTCTGTGAAATTCGGCGTTTCGCTTTTGTGTATTTTGGTTTTCCTGTCGTTCCTCGGAATGGTGATAATCCAGCAGAATGTACAAGGATTTGACGCCTATTTTGCTTCGCTGACCCCGGCGGAAAAAACCGTTTACGGCAATCTTGGATTTTTCGATATTTATTACAGCTGGTATTTCAAAATCCTGCTCTTGGTGCTTTCGCTCAATATCGTACTCGCTTCGATCGATCGTTTCCCTTCAGCATGGAAATACATTTCGAGTCCAAAACAAAACGGCACAAAGGATTTCTTGCTTCGTCAGCAGCAAAGTTCGCTCGTTTCGCTGGACGCGGGTTCGCAGGAAGATGCCTCGGAAAAGATCTCGGAAACCTTCAAGGCACACCGGCTTAAATCCGTTGTTACGGAAAAAAACGGAAATCTATATGTTTTCGGCGAACGCGGAAAATGGAATCGTTTGGGCGCATACTTCGTCCACGTAGCACTTCTTACACTGTTTTTAGGACATTTTGTCGCACTCCAAACGGGTTTTGATGCTGATATCAATCTGATGCCTGGCCAAACGACCAATAAGATCGAGCTTATTGAATTCAATCTTGATCAGCAAAATCGATACGCCGTTGAGCTTCCTTTTACGATTCATTGCACCGATATTCAGCAAAAATTGATCGATCCGAAGGGTTCGATCGAGACCTTTAACACCTTAGACTGGCTGACACGTATCACCATCGACGATCCGAAATATGGCGAAACAACCGCCGACGTTAGCCTAAACAAGCCTTTCAGCTATCGAGGTTACCGATTTTTTCAAGCGCAGACGATCCCTGTCGGCAGTGCGCGGACGATGGAGCTCGAATTAACGCCGCAGAAAGAAGGTGCGCAACCTTTTACAATTGATCTGGCGCGAAACGGAAAAACACAGCTTGAAGACGGCACACTGATCGAATACGAATCCTTTTTGCCGGACTTTACGTTTAATCAAAAAGGCGAGCCGGACACACGCTCAGGCGATTATAATAATCCGGCAGCGGTGCTAAAAGTGACGCCAAAAGACGGCGA
Organism: Pyrinomonadaceae bacterium; assembly: GCA_041746475.1. GTDB lineage: Bacteria > Acidobacteriota > Blastocatellia > Pyrinomonadales > Pyrinomonadaceae > Aridibacter. The sequence goes on from JBGTGX010000081.1 coordinate 25,741, forward strand.
AAAGACGCGTGTATTTGCCTTTGCGGGAAATGTCGCAGAAAATATGCCGGTCGGTGCACCAAAAGCGGGTTTTAAATGGCGCCTGAAGGATTTTGAAAAATCTCCGCTTGCGCATATTCTTTCGATTAAATACGATCCATTCAGCGGGGCGTTTATCGCCTGGTATTTCGGCGGGATCGGTTTGATATGCGCACTCATTTTCGTGTTTTTCATCTCGCACAAACGCGTCTGGGCATTGATCGAAAAAAACCAAATTACCGGGAAATTTGATGCACTGATCGCGGGTGATACAAACCGAAATCACTTCAACTTCGAAGATAAGTTCAGGAATCTTGTAAAAGATCTTGATGAAGAATCGGACGAGGCTACCTAGAGAGCTTATACATTAGGTGAGAAATTATGTCGCAAGTAATAACAGCAGAAGACATTAGCGCAGTTACGGGCAGCTCGAAATGGGCAAAATATGTTCCTATAACTTTTGTCATAATCGGGTCGATCGGAATGCTTTTTCTTCGCCTTCAGGTGGGTAAGAATTTCATATCCGATGAGGCTTTGATGATGATAGCACTTGCTTGCTATCTCTTTGCTGCCCTTTTCCAGCTTACAAATTTATATGCTCCATCAAATATGGCGTCAAAGATCGGACTTTGGACCGCTACTTTGGGAGTTTTCTTCAACCTTTCGAGTTGGCTGGTGAGGTGGGTCGCGGCATACGACCGCGAGATCGGAATGCTCCGAGCTGCAGGTAATCCCGAAACTCCATGGATATTTCGTTACATCCCTTTCGCTAATTTGTATGATTTGAGCCTCGCATTTGCTTTTGGAGCGGGTCTGGTAACTCTTTTCTACTCTAACCGTAAGAATTTTCAGGTACTTGCAGCTTTTACACTTCCTCTCGCCGCATTGATCCTAACCCTTGCACGTTTTATCGGCGGAGAATTCATCGATCTTCCGCCTGTGCTCGATTCATATTGGCGCCCGATTCACGTCGGCGTCGCTTCTTTGAGCTACGGAGTGACACTCGTATGTTTCGCTGCTGCAGTAATTTATCTGCTTAAAGATAAAGTGAAACCCGAAGGCATGGCCGTCTGGGCGAGCGTCTTTGCGCTTGGGGTGATCGGCTCAATTAGCAACTTTTCCGTATTCACACAGTTTGCGTATCGGGTAGGAATGTTTATTCCTAATCCGGAGAGCGGAAAGCCCTTTTCAGCCTTCTTCCGTTTCGAGCTCCCGTATGTTGCACCTGCTCTTTTGTTGGCCAGCCTTTTACTTTTGGCGACGATCGCGGCGTTTCTGATCTATCTTTATCAAAACAACGAAGCCGCAAGAAAGATCGGTCATATTACGCTGCGGCTTTCGCTAGTCGCACAGATCATTGCCATCATATTTTTGGTGTCGGGCATAAAATCGACCGAAAATGTTACGGAAACACTCGAGTCGCAGCTAGCCGCAGATTCGAGCCAGTACTTGCTTGTCGGAAAACAAATAATGTCGCGTCAAAATCGCTCGGCGCAGGAGTTTGCGGCAATTTCAAATACGGAATTTGAACAAACCGGGCAGCAGTTTCTTAAGAACAACGGCGATAAACTCTTCCTGGATCTAAAAACCAATCCGGTTGAGCTTGCAGGATTGATCACTGCATTAGCCGGGATCTTTTTCGTTATTCTCTTTAGTTTTCGCACCGATAAATTACGCGAGCGTCTGCCTTCGCTCGAATCGCTTGATAATCTGATGTACAAAACAGCCTGTCTTGCTTTTGCGGGGCTGGCGATGCTTTTGATCACAGGCGCGATCTGGGCAAACGAATCATGGGGAAGGCCCTGGGGATTTGATTCCAAAGAAACCGGTGCACTTATCGCCTGGCTGACGTATGCCGCATTTCTACACACGCGAATTTCGCGGGGTTGGAAAGGAAGGAGCTCGGCGTATTTCGCAATTCTTGGCTTTTTGCTCGTAATTTTTACCTACCTTGGTGTGAGTTATTTGCTCCCGGGGCTCCATAGTTACGCATAAACAATGAACAAAACGGCAATAACATATGGAATTCTTGGAATTGTCATTGGATTAGCCGTCGGCTTTTTCGGTGCAAACTACTTAAACCGTAACGCTGCGACCGAAACGGGTATTTCGTCGGCGAATTTACCGGCCGGCGCGCCGCAAGTTCAAAATCCGACGGGACAATTGGCTGATGTCCAAAAGGTTTTAGATCTTGCAAAAAATGAACCTGACAATTTCGACGCACAGATCGAAGCGGGTGAAATGTATGCGCAGATCGAACGATTTGATAAGGCGCTTGAATTTTACGAACGCGCGCAAAAGATAAAACCTGACGACTTCCGGGCAAACGTAAAGCTCGGAAATGCATTCTTTGATGCGAAACAATTCGAAAAAGCGGAAGAATTTTACGCAAAAGCGATCGTGATCGATCCAAAGGATCCAAATGTACGGACAGATCTGGGTCTGACCTACTTTCTCAGAGAGCCGAGCGATCCGGATCGGGCAATTGCCGAATATAAAAAGTCGCTTGAGATCGACTCAAATCATGAATTAACGTTGCAAAATTTATTGGCTGCGCTTAAGGAGAAGGGGGATAAGGATGAGCTTGCCAAAACGCTGGCTAAGCTCAAAGAGGTAAATCCAAATAATCCGGTGATCGAAACGTATGGATCCAAATAACGTTATTGGATGGTTATTTTCTCAACATCAAGGATCGAGAATTTGGTGACTACCCCGTCAATTGCTACGACCTTCAGAACCCCGTCAAAAACATTAAAGCTAGAAACCTTGCTCATTCTCTTTTCAAACTTCTTCCCGTTTTTTAGGAGGATCACAAGGTTGATCTTGGTTAAAGCGGCCGCTTTTCGTTTTGCTTCAACCTCCGGATCGAGTGCGTCAACCTCATCTTCTGCAGCGCGCTCTATCCTGACAATCGCCGATGCCTTTGGTTTCTCTCCGAACTCAACCGTAAGTTCCGCAATCGGCTCTTCCTTTACGGCGTATGGATCTTCAAAGATCACCCTTGGTTTGCTCGATTTAATTGCTTCCTCCAAAAGCGTTTCCGGCTTTTTTCGCGGATCAAAGGCGCGCGGAATTTCGGGTCGTGATTCGTCATTAATCTCTTCGTCCACTGCCACCGCATCTTCATCCACCTTTGTGGTCGTTTCAACAGTTTCATCCGTTTTTTCCGTTTCAATGATAGTTCCCACCGAATTTACGCGAACCTTTCCCTGTCCTGAGATATCTGCCTTTGGAAGCGCCGTTTCATTGACTGCAACTGCTTCCATCGGACCAAAACTCCCTGCAAATTTTACTTGAAACGTTGCCGGATCATCATTTGGCGAACGCCCCTGAATTCGCATCATCAGTTTCTCCGGTTGTCGCATATACACAACACGTCCCGTTTCATTTTCGGACCGGTCGGCATAGATCGTTATCTTTGTTCGCGGATTTAGCCCTTCGACCGTAAATATATCTATGTCGCCGGAAAAATTGTTTGTCACTACATTGATAAAAATATCGCCGCGATTGCCGTTAAAGACGTAGTAGTATGTTGTCAGCCTGGAATCGCCGATATCCCGCGCCCGTATTTGTCCGGAAAGTTCGTTTGTAGAGATCGGTGTCGGATTATTTTGTTCGGTTGACTGAGCGAAAAGATCTGACGTGCTGAGGGCAATTAAGATCAGAAAAGCGTAAACAAAAGATTTAGTGCGATTTGTTTCGGAAAGCATTTTATTTTCGGTAGAAGCAAGCTAAAATCCGTTTCGATTCTAGCATAAAATTTTTGCAAAAAATAAAACTGAACAAACCTCTTTGCCCAGCTTTTATTTGGTTTCAGAGAAAGCTGTTTAAGCACCGGCGGCTTTCGCTTTACCCTTTAAGAGCTCCAATGCTTTTTTGAGTTGAAGGTCTTCATTATTTGTTGTTGGTTTCTTCACAGCTTCCGGCTCTTCCCTTTCCGGTCGATCCTGCTGCTCTTCATTATTCTCGTTATTTCTGTCGATCAGTTGCTCAACTTCGATCGGCTCAGGCGTCTCAGGTCGTTTTACTTCAACCGAAGGTTTTACACCTGCTTCGTTTCTTTTTGTGTTCAAAAACGCGATGCCTTTTGGCGAAGCCCATTTTTGCGTCGTCAAAAGCAAAGCGTCGCCGCCGCGGAGCATAAATAATTCCTGCGAAGTTCCCGCTCCGAAGCTTCTTTCACCGACTACGTCTCCACGTTTATTATCCAGAATTGCCGACGCGACGATCTCCGAGGCACCTGCCGAACCAAAATCGATCAGCGTGGCTACTTCCCCGTCAAATATTTGTTTTCCTGCTTCGGCTTTGTAAGTCTTGACCGCCTTATTCTGCCGGCCGATCACCTTGGCAAGCTCGCCTTCTTTGATAAACGCATTTGCTAACGAAACGCCTTCATCGATATCACCGCCTGCTACTCCTCTCAGGTCAAGAACAATTTTCTTCGTGCCCTTTTCATTAAGCGCCTTGATCTGCTTTCTCGCGTTTTCCGCCTGTCCTTTTTCAAGACTAAACACTTTTACAATACCAATTCCATCCTTTACCTCGCCGGTCGGCGCAGGCGCTGCAAAATTGCCGCGTGTGACTTCGATAGTCTGAGGTTTTTCGCCCGTTCGGTGAACCCTTAGCTTAATTATTGTGCCGGCGTCGCCGCTTATAAGGTGCTCAGCGTCGTAAAGAGAAATATCCTGTGTCGCCTTTTGACCGACGTATTCGATCACATCGCCTGCTTTGAGTCCGGCAGTGTCGGCCGGTGAGCCTTTCGTAACCGAAATAATATAGAGATAAGAGGAAAACTGTGAAAACTCGGCTCCGATCCCAAGCTTATTTCCTTTTTCGCCGCTCTTATACCTTTCTACCTGTTCGGCGGTAAGATACGACGAATATGGATCAAGTCCATATGTCAAACCTCTCAACGCACCCATCCTTACCTTCTCAAGATTGGGTTCGTCGACATAATCATTCTCTATGTGCTGCAAAACGCTCTCGAAAATTCGAAGTTGGGCAGTCGGGTCGTTTATCGGCTGCTGCGCCCGCGCGTCAAACCAACCTATCAATACGCCGGAAAATGCGTAAAACGTAATGCATGCAGAAATGATTGCAATCAAAAACTTACCGCGATATGTCATTTATAATTCCTCTTGGTCAAATTTGTTAATAATTTTGGAATGTCGGATAATGCCGAGTTATTATCCACTATCATAAATTAACGTGCAACATAAAAAAAATCCGAATCAACCCGATTTTACAGATATTAATAATGCGCCGTCTAACGGCAGGCTTCTATCTCTGGATCTGGGCACTAAAAAAGTCGGGATCGCCGTCTCGGATGAAACGCAAGCGGTCGTCCGGCGTGTCGCAACAATAAAAAGAACGGGTTGGAAAAAATTCCTAAAAGAGATCATCTCTCACATTGAAACTTTTGATGCCCAAGCCCTTGTTTTGGGTTTGCCGTTCAATTTCGACGGCTCAGAAAGCGAAATGTCCACCGAAGCCCGGCGGATCGCGCGAAATTTCTCCCTTTCACTCAAGATCCCCGTTTATCTCCACGATGAACGAGTCTCGACCTATGAAGCTCGCGGAAACCTTTGGGAACAGGGCTTGGATGGTAAAGAAGTGCGAAAACGTCTCGACAGTGAAGCCGCCGCGATAATCCTCGAAGACTTTATTGCAACAAGAAAAATGATTCTTGACCGCAACTGAAGATCAGGAAACACACCCGAGACGGAATCGCCCCTCTTTTTGCAGAAACACGCACGAGACGGAATCGCCCCTCTTTTTGCAGAAACACGCACGAGACGGAATCGCCCCTCTTTTTGCAGAAACACGCACGAAGTAAGTGTGCTCATATCCGCACCCAACTTTATCGCCAAAGTCAAGTCGAACTCATCGATCTCGCCCTTCCTCCGTGCGGGGCAGGGATGCCCTCGCTCCGACTCTTCCATTTTAATAAACAATGTTGTACACTCTTTTTCATCGCACAACACTTTTGTGCGACCGCCAAGCCAATGAAGATTTTCACCACATCAAAATTGTCTTCCGAAGAGATACCGCAGGAGCCGCGCAGGTTTTTCAAGTTTTTAAATCTCGTCGTCAACAATGTTCTTGTCGGCGTGCTCACGTGCATCATTTTTTACCTATCGATCATCGCCACATCTCTCCCCACTCTCGATCACGACCGCCCTGCCGTAAAACGGGCTATTGAGTTGCTGGACCAGAAAGGCTTTAAACGCGAAGTATTTCTTCTAACGCGTGTCGTATCCTTCCGCAGCACAGATAATTGGCTCAACATCTTGAACCACAGCGAAGATGCATACGCCAGCACAAACTTCCCGCTTGCCGTCATCACCGTTTATCCCGATTTCTATTCAAAAGCCACGGACGACACCGAACGCGCAATGATCCTTCTTCACGAAGCCCAGCATCTTCAGGGAAAAACTGAAGAACAAGCCTATTCCTACGTCTGGGAAAACCGTAAACGCCTCGGTTGGACACAGCTTTCCCACGGAACTACTCCCGCTTATATCACCATCGCCGACCAAACCCGCGAATACGCCCCCCTTCTCTTCACGTGCAAAGAAAAGTTTTATAACGACTGCACCGAAGATTTTTTCGTAAAGACAACCATCGCCGCCTCGCACTAAGAGCGAAAGCATCCTTGCGGAAACCCGCACGCAGTAAGGGTGCTTTCGGTCAAGAAGTCTCAGGGTAACCGACTTAGAAGTTCACTACGTCTCAACCCTTACTGCGTGCGGGTTTCTGCATACTTTTGCGGAAACCCGCACGGAGTAAGGGTGCTTTCAGTCAAGAGGTCTCAGGTAACCGACTTCGAAGTTCACCCCGTTTTCCGCCCGTACTGCGTGCGGGTTTCTGCATACTTTTGCGGAAACCCGCACGCAGTAAGGGTGCTTTCAGTCAAGAGGTCTCAGGGTAACCGACTTCGAAGTTCACTACGTCTCAACCCTTACTGCGTGCGGGTTTCTGCATACTTTTGCGGAAACCCGCACGGAGTAAGGGTGCTTTCGGTCAAGAGGTCTCAGGGTAACCGACTTGGAAGTTCACTACGTCTCAACCCTTACTGCGTGCGGGTTTCTGCATTGCCGTTCGCCGGTTGAGAGGGCTCGCTGACGTCGAAGTTCCCTACGTTTCCACCCTTACTGCGTGCGGGTTTCTGCATCGGGGCTTCTGGATATTATGCCTCCGCCGCCTTCTCTTTTCCTTCGCTTTGCTGAAGTTCGTGTTTTGAGATCAGGTGCCGGAATGCATGGACAGGCAATTGGAGGAACTCTGCGGCGCGGGTTTGATTTCCGTCGGCGCGGCTATAAGCTTCTGTTACCAGCTGTTTCTCCAGATCGTTCATAAAATTCTGGAGGTGCATTCCGTCAGACGGGAGAGTGAACGCGGCGCTATTCCCAATGCGCGACTGGTCTGAAACGTGTTCCGGTAGAATTTCTCCGTTATCCGGTGTTAAGGCTACGGCGCGTTCGATGACATGTTCCAGTTCGCGAACGTTTCCTTTCCAGGCTCTTGTCTTCAGAGTTTTTAGGGCATCGCGCGCGAGCTCGACCTTTTTCCCTGAATGCTTGCTGAACCTTCGGATAAAATACTCGGCGAGCGCGGGAATATCGTCAATTCGTTCGCGGAGCGGCGGAAGGTCGATCGGCATTACCGACAGACGGTAGAAAAGATCCTGACGAAATGTTCCATCCTCAATTTTCTTATTGATATCCGTGTTTGTCGCGGCGATAAACCGCACATCCAGCGGTATTTCCACCGTGGCACCTACCGGGCGAATATTTCGGTCCTGCAAAACGCGCAAGATCTTAACCTGCATTGCAAGCGGCATATCTCCGATCTCATCGAGCAGGATCGTGCCGCCATTTGCCGCAGCGAAAAGACCGATTCGGTCAGCCTTTGCATCGGTGAAAGTACCCTTCATAAAACCAAATAATTCCGATTCAAGCAGATGATCAGGTATTGCACCGCAATTTATTGGAACGAAAGGCTTTTCAGCTCTTTCTGAAGCATCGTGAATTGCCCTTGCGGTGAGCTCTTTTCCGGTCCCGGATTCTCCTGTCAATAGCACCGTAGAATTTTCTTTTGCGACCATTTTGATCATCTCGAAAAGCTTTTGCATCTTTTCCGATTCGCCGACGATATTGTCCACACTTCCGGTCGCTCTTTGGACACGCTTAAAGGCACGGTTTTCGGTAATTATCTCTTGTTTTTCAAGCGTTCGTTTGACGATCAATTTTAGCTCGTCGTTTTGGAAAGGCTTTTGAATAAAATCATCCGCACCGAGCTTAAAAGCTTCCCTTGCCGTCTCAAGCGTTCCGAAAGCCGTCATCAAAATGATCCTGATATCATCGGAATGATCGCGGGCGGCTTTTAAAAGGCCGATCCCATTCATATCCGGCATTTTGACATCGGAAATTATCAGATCACAATGCTCGTTTTGTATATGCTCGACGGCCTCCTCGCCGCTATTAGCGGTAGCTACAGCGTAACCCTCTTTCTCAAATACAACCTTTAATACTTTGCAATATCCTTGTTCGTCATCGACGATCAATATATTTGCCATAATCTCTCTCCCTGCAGCCTTCGAATACCAGCTTAAAATTTTTCTATTAAAAACGCGTATTTCATACGTTTTCGTTTTTTTTATTTCTCCCACAATTAGTGAGGAAGCTCTACCTTTACTGTTGTTCCAAAATCCTCTCTACTTTCTACTTCAATGTTGCCGCCATGATCACGTACGATCTTGTATACTATCGACAGCCCTAAGCCCGCGCCATTCGAATAACTCGAAAAAGGTTCAAAAAGATGCTCGAGCTTTTCAGCACTTATTCCAAATCCCGTATCAATAACTTCAATTGTCACAACTTTTGTCGGCGAATCGTTAAGCCTGATTGTTAACTTTCCTCCATCCGGCATTGCCTGAATGGAGTTTCGTAAAAGATTCCAGAAAACCTGTTTTATCTGCGCGGCATTTGCATTGATCGTCACAGAATTTTCGGGCAATTCAAACTCAAAGACCTGTTTTTTGTCAACTTCCGGGCTGTGTTTTAAGAGCACAAGGCAATCATTTATCGCTTTTCCAAGATCGACCGGTTCAAATTTCTCGCTCGGCAATTCACCCGCCGAAAGTCTAGCATATGTTAAAAAATTCGAAATTATTTCATTGAGGCGGTCGGATTCGCGCAAAACGACATCCATTAAATTTGCTTCAGGTGTTTCCGGTTTTACATTTTCATCCAGATACTGAAGCGCCGAACTCATTGAGCCCAAAGGATTTCGGATCTCGTGTGCAAGTCCCGCTGCCATACGCCCGACCGCTGCAAGCCTGTCTGATTGACGCAGATTCGTCTCCATAGCGCGAATTTCAGTAACATCTTGAAATGTCAGTATAAGCCCATTGACCATTCCGGTTTTACCAAGAAGCGGCGCTACGGATCCGGCAACCCTAGATTTTGGCGAATCGCCATTGCCTTGGACGCCGGGACGTGTTTCGGCCTCAAAATGTTCGGTCGGAAACTCGTTTCCCTCAGACGCATGGTATAAGCAAAGATCTACCGAAGGACGAATATTTTCCCCAAAAAGTAAATAGACGCTGGTACCGATCGTTATTTCAGCTGCGCGCGCCATAATTTCTTCTGCCGCACGATTAAAGGTTCGTATTCTGCCGCTGAGATCCGTAGTGATCAAACCCGAGCGGATCGATTCGAGAATTCTTTCGTGAAGGACATTGAGATCTTCAAAATCTTCTTCGGTTTGCTTAAGCTGCAGTGTCACCCGACGCCTATCCGACAGATGCCCCGCCAATAGCCCAACCACCAGTATTCCCACCGTGTTAAAGGCGATAACCTGAACAAATTTCGAGGCCAACGCTTCGTCGCTGAAGGAATATAGGGGCGAATGCGGCGACACCGCCGAGACGACCGCAAAAGATGCCGCGCAGAGTATCGAAAAAAGAAGAGTTTCTCTGCGGTTCAGAAAATATCCTGCTGCGCCGACGACGAGGATGTAAAGCGTGACATATGGCGAATTGAAATCCGCAGTCGCATTTACCAAATATGAAGCAAAAATGACGTCGATAAACAATTGAACGCGAACCTGCCATATCAATTTATCGCTAAACCGATATGCCAGAAGGTACAAAAGCGTCAAAACAAACGACGCAAGAAAAAAAATGAAAATGCTGTAGGGAAAGGATTCGAGAGGGGTTTCCCGGTAAGTATTGCTCCACCACCAGCTGGCAAGAAGCAAAAGAAAGATCAAAGCAAGGCGCCCAAGGATCAGCCCGCGCACTCTTTCGCCGAGTCTCTCATTATCTGCGAACGGGAATGTCTGCAAATTTGCTTCCGATATATAGCGCATGATCTATTTTTTCGAGTGCCTGCTGCTTTAGCTACTTGTAAATCATTTCAGCCAAGAAAAGCAACCTCGTTTGCCAAATGGATATGCTAACTGGCCTTAAAATAACAGTTAGATGTTAATAAACTTCGAATCCCCGGGGTTTTCTTGATTTTGCCGGGTTTCTTAACCGCAGCCGCCGACGATACTAATTTTAAAGTAAAAGTTTAACCGTACGATTTTTCGGAATTTGACGCGTATTAAAAGTATAGCAATAGACAAGCAGAAGTTGATATCGGTTTTCAGGTAAACGTTGTATTTAGAGCGTTTCTAGGAGATTCGAGGTAACCGCATCATTCAAAACGAGATAAGGTTCATCGATTTACGTAGAAAAACGAGACAGAAATATGTTGACTTTTTTGCTTTGATGCGTGTAACGTAGGCAGACAAGACGAACAATACAGCCCCTGAGCGCAAATCCAAAAGGTTTTGAGGAACCCCCCTGAGAATCCTCGTAGCTTGAATTCGTCTTGAATGTTTCTGGTTGATTTATTTTCGCAAGGTGATCATCCCCTTGGAGGTTGCCAGGCGACTAGAAGATAGAGAGGTCCAAAAAATGAGTTCACAAAGTGAACCGAAAAACGCCCTTACGGAGCTTCTGATAAAGTTGATCGAAAAAGGCGGTTCCGATCTGCACATAAGGGTCGATAGTGCGCCGCAGATCAGGCTTCATGGTCATCTTGAACCCCTTGACGGTTACCCGGTTCTTACACCTGAAGACACCAAACGTCTCGGTTTCTCGGTTCTTTCCGACCGCCAAAAGAAATTATTCGAACAGCGTTTAGAGCTCGATTTTTCCCTGGACATTCCGGGTCTGTCGAGATTCCGTGTAAATATTTTTACCCAAAAGAGCACGGTCGGGATAGTATTGCGGGCAATTCCGCATGAGATTCGCGCTTTTGAAGAATTGGGATTGGCACCCGTCGTTGAGGAGCTTTGTAGAAAACCTCGCGGCCTCGTTTTGGTTACGGGACCTACCGGATCCGGTAAATCGACAACGCTTGCTTCGATGATCGATAAGATAAATATCATGCGCCGCGAGCATATTATTACGATCGAAGACCCGATAGAATTCGTTCACACACACAAAAACTGCGTCGTAACCCAGCGCGAGGTCGGCGAAGACACGGAATCTTTCGGCGGCGCACTCCGCTCGGCTCTTCGGGAAGATCCCGATATCGTCCTCGTCGGTGAGATGCGCGACATCGAGACGATCGAAATGGCACTTCGGGTTGCGGAAACGGGTCATTTAACGCTCGCTACGCTTCATACAAATACAGCCGCTTCGACCATCAACCGGGTTATCGATGTTTTCCCCGCTATCCAGCAGGCACAGATCCGAACACAGCTTTCGCTCGTACTGGAAGGAATTATGTGTCAGGCGCTCTTGCCAAATGCCGCGGGCAATGGCCGCGTGATGTCAATGGAAATTCTTATTCCTAATTCTGCCGTAAGAAATCTTATCCGCGATGACAAAATTCACCAAATTTATTCGATGATGCAGACGGGTTCCGACCGATATGGAATGCAGACGCTTAATCAATCGCTTGCGGATCTATTTTTAAAACGAAAGATCACAATGGAAAGCGCTATGACGATCTCGCCAAATCATGACGAGCTGCGCGAGCTTTGCGAGCGAAAAAACGCCCGAACGAGAAGCGGATATACAGCGCAAACGAGAAATTTAGGCGTGTGATGGGCGGCTAACCACGGATTTGATCAAAGAAACGGATTTCAACGCTATTGAATTTGGAAGTTTATTTTATGAGTAACTCTCGGGATACGACATTAAGCGGAAACGATTGGGAAAGCGATTACCTTTTGGATACGGATCGCTCATCGCCTGACCAGCTTTCGATAGTTTGGACAGGAGAGGGCGACACGGTTTCGGCGTTGCCGGTTCCGAGCATATCGGTCGGCGGATCTTATGATATGGATCTGTCGCGCTTGCCTTCCGATACAAATTTGGTTCCGGCTCTTGAAATGCGCCGGAAGAATAATCTCGGAATCGAGGAATTCTCTTATCAGACAAGATTTCTTACCGTTGCCGGAGATTTCTCCGAGCGTACTAGAATCCTGGCGCTGGACGGAGAAAAACTGGCGCTCAGCGATTCCGAATTGTTTGAATGGCTGATAAATGCCGAGCGTGAAATGTATCTCGGAACCGACAGCCATCCCGTTTTTGAAATGGCGCTCGAAGATACGGCATGCACTTTTTCGCGTTTGCCAAATGGACAGGTAGCGATGACAGAAGTCGCGCGCGATCATATCGAAGCAACTCGCGGGCGTATGCGCACGGTTTTTGGAGCGGATGCGATTTCGGCTTCGAATTTGGCAATAGAAACTCCGGTCCGGTGCGTCGCGAGATATTTCCTGACAGCCTTGCCCGAGGGTGCTGCAATTACACGCGCCGGACGGGAATTAGAGCTGACAGCGTTTCTTCTGATCGGCAAAGCCGGATTTAGCTACGGATTGTGGAGCCCTTCAACCGGATTATTTAACGAACACGGGTTTCTTGCTCCAAGCGAAATAAGCGCAAATATTCCGAAAACTGGCAGCAAAGGCGCCGCCGGGGCAAAATCACCATTTGAAACCGATGCGGCGATCGGGAAAACATCTTCTGGTTCAGCAAATATCGACGCCTATATCAAAAACGCTTTCGAAGAACTGATTCTTCAGTTGTCTTCCGAAAGGCTTGAGCAGCTTCAGCTTTCGAGTTATGCCCATATCATAATCGCAACCGAGCGCGAATTGAGCGAAAAAGTCCATTCCGTTGCCGAACAATACGAAACGGATACCGGATTTGAGTTTAATCAGATCGAGGCGCCGCTTGCTGAAGCCGTTGCCGGAGGCTTGCTTTTCGGCTCGTTTACGTTTGGTGATGAGACGGCTGCAGGTGCCGATGTCTTGCCGGCTGTCAACATGGCGCGTGACCTTTTGGTTCTCGCCGATAAGGGAGAGGTCGAGCGCAGAAGACTTGAGGAAATGTATGTTGCTCAGCGGCGTTCGCAGGCTGTCTTTATGATCCTCGCATTGCCGGTATTTGTTCTTGCCTGTCTTACCGCGCTTTTTGCGGCAAATATTATTGAGCAGATCGTCTTCGGGGTAAGAGATGTAAGAGCAGAAGCAAGGGCAGCGGAGCTAAAACCCGCGCTCGAGAGAAGAATATCGTATGAAGCGAACCTAAAATGGTATCAGGATTTCATCACCCAGGTCAGCGCCCTACGAAGACAGCAGCCGGTAGGAATAGGAATGCTTTATGAGTTAAACAAGAATTATCCTTTTGATCTTGATCCATCTTTCTACGTCTCCGATATGAAATTGAATCCGGGTGGAGATATTGAAGTAACCGGTCTGGCTCGAAATAAAGACGCAGTTACATCCTTTTTACGATCGCTTGAATTTGCCGGCGGACCCGAAAGCGGCTCGCGTTTATTCAGCAACTTGACGTACGAGGTACAGGAAGGAGTCGCTCAGCAATTTGCGCCGCAGGGCGGGCAGCAAAATACGCCTTCGATCGAGGGCTCATCTCTTTCAGGAACGGGTCCGGCGCCCGGAATTATTGCCTGGACGATACGCGGAAACTATCTGCCGCTTGCGGAATTTATTCCGCCTGATCCAAAAGCAGCCGTTGCAAATCCGCCGGGAGCACCTCCCGGAAATCCTGCGCAAACGGCACCCGCGGGTGCACCGCCTGCAGGAGCGACGCCTCCGACGGCAGCACCTCCGGCACAGTAAGAAGAAAGTTTTAGCAAAGCAGTAACGTTATGAGAACTAGTAAAAACCCAAATTCAGCAAGCTTCTTAGGCGATACGATCCTAAACGAATCGGTCAAACGCGGTCCTATAATTACCCTTGCTATCATGGCTATTTTATCGCTGGGATTAGGCTATTTGATCTACTCGTACCTTTTGAGCGGTTGGGCAGAATCCAATCGGGAATATCGACAGGTCGTATTAAAGAAAGAGCTTGAAAACAAAAAAACTGAGCGCCTTCTTGCGGGCGAAGCGCAATTTCTCGAAAAGTTTAACAAGATCGTTGTCCTTTATCAGAAAGCAAAGCCGCTTTTGCCTGAAGAAACCGAAGTTTCCGATGTCTTAGGACAGGTCGAAACGGCGGCTCAGCGCAATGGCGTGACGCTTACAGGACTTGCAGCAGTAAAAGAATCCGTAAAATCACCGCGCGCCGCTCAACTCTACGAGCGCGAGATCCCGGCATTGGTCACGGGCCCTTATCCGCAGGTCGTAAAATTTTTCTCAGATATTTCCCGTATGCCGAGAATATTGGTGATCAGAGATTATTCGGTAATCTCGCTTAAGAATTCGGTCTCGGCCGGATTCACACTCGTCGCATACCATGCGCCGCCGCCCGCTGAACAACCAAAAACTCCGCAAACTGTCACGGTGAGTCAAGCTACGGAGGCGCAGAAATAATGACAACAAATACGCAACATATCGCTGAGCCTTCCGTTATGAGCAAATTACCCGTCAAACTGGCGCTGCTTTTTGGTGTGACATTTCTTGCAGCACTTTTAACGATGCTTATTTACAGCGCATTTATCTGGAGTATGGAAAATCGCGCATTAGAGATGAACCTGCCTGCCCAACCCGCAGTTGGTGACATTGATCCGAAGATCGAAGGTGATCTGGCCAAGGTTATGGTCTTTGAAGAGCAGCCGGATAATCTGGTGATCCGCGATCCGTTCAATGACAGGGGCGGTCTCAGCGCATTTACAAAAACTGCAGGATTTACCGGCAGCACTTCTTCACCATCGCGCGTTGCTTCAAATGGTCAAACGGGTGCGGCACCGGGAACGGCGGCTGTACTACCCGGTTCTTCCGCTTCAAATAGCCGCGGCGGCACAAGTTCGACAGGTGGAGGCGCAGGCGCGACCGTCGGAAATTCAGGTGCGACAACACCAGCCCCCCGTCCCGATACAAAAGCAAGGCTTGAAGCAGCTTTCAACAATCTTGGTTACGGACAATACGGTGAGCCCGCATCTACACTTTTTTCCATCGATGACCTGATCCCCGTTGGCGTCGTTGACGGAGGAAATGGTGCCGAGGAAGTAATGTTTTATTCGATCGCTGCCGATCGAACATTGAGTTTCGCAGTCGGAACGCGCTTTTATGATGCCTGGCTTCGGGATATCAGACCCGATGGTGTCGTATTCGGGTTTGATGACAAGTATTTTTCAACTCGTTTGAAATCCTGGGGGCGTTCCATAAAAACCGGCGTGCGTAAGGCTTATTCACTAAACGAAGATCTTAAGCGTCCTGAAGTTCGGGAAAATTTAGCAATCGCGGGAGGAAGTAATTGATCCGCACGTGCGGCTTTTTACAAATTTACTCTATGAAACTATTAAAAATTCTTACAATTTTACTCGTCTTTTCAATAAATGCATTTACACAGAATATGTCTGGGGAATTCAACCTCCCATCAGCAAAACTTGTAGATGACAACCTCGCTGTACAGGCCGAGAAGCTGTTTAAGGCAGATCAGCCGCGCTTAAGAATGCGGGAGGAGCTGATCGAATCGATCGCCCAAAAAATGAATTTTGCCAAACCAAAAGCTGCGACCGTTTTTGTACCGCAAAGTATTTCTTCGGCGAGTGGAATAAAGCAAGCCCTCGAGAAGGCGGCTTTTAAGGACCCGGGTTTGGTTCAAACTTCGGGTTATTGCGATGCGAATTTCGTCGGTCAGCCGATCAGGTTTACACAAACATCGCAGTTGATCCTTGACGATCTGCTTTATCAGATCCATCGCAGGTTCGACATCAATTTTCTGATGGGAGACGGTATTGCGGAGCTGCCCATTAATATCCGAACTGACGATCTGCCGTGGAACGTGTTGCTCAAATCGCAGCTATTCCTCTCAGGAGTTCGTGCGAAATGCATTGACGAGAAGACGATCGAGCTTGTAAAAAACGACGATCTGCCAAAACTTCAGGATACTGCCGAAGTTGACACAAAATTTATTAAGCTAAAATTCTTGCAGCCATCCTCGGGAGGGAATGTAGATATTGCCGGACGCAGCAACAGCCGTTCATCAGGCGGTGGCGGCGGACAGGGCGGTCAAAGTTGCGGCGGCGGCGGTCAAGGTGGCGGCGGTCAAAGCGGCGGCGGTAGTCAAGGATGCGGAAATTTTGAAAAGCTCATCATTGAGATCGAAAAGATCCTCGGGATCAGATCGATAACCCAAAGCAGCATCGGAGGTGGCGGTCAAGGCGGCGGTGGACAGGGCGGTCAGGGCGAGACAACTGAAGCACTTCGCACAAATCGATCCGTTTCTGTAATTCCGGGGCGCAATATTCTTGTAATCCGGGCAACGGAAGATGAATTGGCGCTGATCAACCAAATAATTGAAAAAGCGGACCGCGCACCATTCCAGGTTGTTATTCGCGGATTGGTTTATACCGCCAACGACACTCGTTTGCGGGATATTGGTGTTCAAACCAACATTATTGCCGGAACTGCGGACGGAAGAACCGTCGGTGACTTTAGCGGAACGCCGATCCCGACCAATGGAACACTTTTTGATTTCACGACAACCATTGGGACCGTCGATTTCAACGTTCAGGCAAATGCACTTCAAAATAAGGGCGTAATTTCGATACAGTCAAGACCATTTGCCATGGTTATTGATGGCGACACGGCTGATCTTGATGTCGGTCGGCAAATTCCGGTTTTGATCCAGTCGATAAACTCACTCAGTAACACACCGGGAACGCTTGAGATACTTGAAGCAGGGAATGTGCTTTCGGTTACGCCACAAGTCATAGACGATGACGCCGGAAGGGCGACCGGAGTGAATCTAAATCTCCAACTCGAATCCAACGATGTCGATACATCGGTTGTAAGCCAGGGAGTGCCGTCCGTAAACAGGCGTTCTATCCAGACACGGCTGCTTTTAAATCAGGAAACAACCGTAATTCTCGGCGGTTTCACAGTTGATACAAAAAGCAAGGACGTCTCAAAGACTCCTGGACTGGGTGATATTCCAATTTTGGGATATTTGTTCAAACGGAAAGTGCGGCGAAACGAATTGAATCGCCTGTATTTTGCGATCTCGGTTTCGGTCGTTCCATATGGTACGATCGTAGAACCCGAACCAAACGTTAGCACTGATATTCCAGGTGTACCTCCATCCGTTAAGAAGGTAGAAGGGGAAACAATAAAAGACGATAACTAAAACTTGCTTTCCGGCGGTTGAGCATTCATCCGCCGGATAAGCTAAACTCTATCGCATATAGCTCAAAACTTTCGAAAGAATTTATGTCAACTCAAGATTTAAAAGACAAAACTTTCTTGCCTTACGAAAATGACGAGGCATCTGACCGCGACGAAACGATGCACGAAAGGCTTCTTCCGGATTATAGATCCGGATCCTCGGCTGACACTCGCGAACGCCTTTCTCTGGTTCCCCAATCCGAAGCGGACGAAGGCTACCGTATTGAGGACTTACATCAATTTTCGCAATATCTCAGCAAGAAATCTTCAAGCAGATACAAAGCAATAATATTAAATACCTGGACGGGGCAATATAAAGATCCGCATTTCAACGTCGGGATCGTTCATATAGATGTCGGCGATGATCGAAATGGCGTCGTCCATGCGCTTCGCGTCAGCCCTTTTCACGTAAGTTTTCGTGAAATAGATGAAGAGCTGTTTCACGAACTGCATTTGCAGGTTTATAATCCTCGGGCAGAATCCCTCGCGATCGAGCACGAGCAGAAAAAACAATCGCA
This sequence comes from Pyrinomonadaceae bacterium, assembly GCA_041746475.1. Lineage (GTDB taxonomy): Bacteria > Acidobacteriota > Blastocatellia > Pyrinomonadales > Pyrinomonadaceae > Aridibacter. The sequence continues at coordinate 43,916 of JBGTGX010000081.1, forward strand.
ACAGACAAAAACCTGGGGTGAAGGACAAAACCTTCTGACAGCCGAGGAAGTACGCTTTGTGCAGTCCGCTGTAGATGCTGATTTTACGGATGCGGCGGAAGAATGGATAGATCTGACCGACTCGGACGAATATGAGCGGAATATCAGGCGCAATGAAGCCGAATTGACAACACAGGAATTCATCCGATTGATATTGATGGAATTTTTACGCTCGGGATCGAGCGATATGCACATCGAGGCAGGGCAGCCAAACGGGCGTATCAGATTCCGTTATGACAGCGAGATGTTTATCCGCTGGGACAATATTCCTTTTGTAAAGATCAAGCAGCTTGCGATGGGAATGGCGGAAACCGCCGGAAAAGATGCCACCCAGATGAAATTTAAGGACATCGATTCTACGATCAAGGTCAAAACCTTTCGCGACGGCAAAACGGTCGAGGTCGAATTGAGATTTGCTTCACAGCCAACGCTTTATTCACCATCGATCGTATTACGTTCTCAGCTAAAACCGATCCGCGACATACGCGAAGTTGGTTTTTTGAATAGCCAGATAGCTGATCTCAAGGCGGCATATTCGCAAAAACGCGGAATTCTTGTTGTTACAGGAGCGACCGGTTCAGGAAAAACAAATACGCTTGAATCGATCTACGCGGCTCTCGAAGAGCCTGACAGCCGAAAGATCATTGAGATCGGTGAACCGATCGAAATTCGCTCGACGCTTCGAACTCAGATCAGCCTGCGACCGAATACGCCATTTAGCTGGTGGGATGCATTTTATTCCTGCCTTCGAGCTGATCCCGATATCATCGGTATCGGTGAGCTTCGCTCTGCCGAGCATGCCTCGGTTGCGATAAACGCCGCGCTTACCGGTCACCTTGTTTTATCTACATATCACGCAGCAAGCGTAGAAGATACGCTTTCGCGAATGTTTCAAATGGGGCTGCCGCGGGAAAATCTTTCTACGGGGTTGAATCTGATCCTTGCACAGACACTGGTTAAGAAATTGTGCGAACGCTGCAAAATTCCCGACCCCGCGCCGTCGAAGAAATATGATCGTGTAGTTTTTAAGGCTGTCGGATGTCCGGATTGTTTTAATAAAGGCACACGCGGGAGAACCGCGATGGCCGAATTGCTTTATCTTAACGATGAAGTAAAGGAATGGATCCAGGACAGAGATCTTTCCGCACGAAATGTTGTGCAGAGAGCGATGAAGGCGGGCTATTTGGTTCCGATGAAAGACGTAGCGCAGGAAAAGGTGCTTGCCGGAATTACATCGGAGATCGAGGTTGCTGCAGTGCTCGGCTTGGTCGAAAGCGAACGCCAATATTCAAACCGTTTGCATACGGAGGCGCTTGCCGCAAATACAGCCGAATCAAAAGAAGCGATCGATGAAATTATCGACCGGAACATGGATTTAAAACTCGGAGTGGAATAGATGAAAGATATTAAGCAACCGTCAACCGTAACAACCGCTGGAGGGGCGACCGCCTTGCGGCCCCTCAATCAGGGCACGCAAACTGCGAGGCCTTTTCAAAGCACCGTCACCGCTGCGCGAAGCGGATTCGGAACCAATGAAAATCTGCTTTCGGATAACGGCTTTAATTTTGTAGGGTTGGATTCTCTTGGCGAAACTACAAAAGGATTTGTACAGACCACAGATCAAACATCCGCGTCAAAACAGCTCGAGCGCGCCGGAATTCGTGTACTCTCGTTGACGCCAAAGGGTTTAGGCAGAAAAAAATATAAGAGTCCGACCCGCGTAGAAATTGCGACGCTTGCCGAGCAATTTGGTGATCTTATGGAGATCGGGGAAAGTCCGACCCAGATCTGCCGGCTTCTAGCTCACGCGCAAACCAATGACGTTCTTTCCGAAGCGCTACTTAATGCATCGGATTTGATCATCAATGGAAGAAGCCTATCGGAAGCTTTTGCTGCGCAGGAAGACAGCAAAGGCGAGGCGATCTTTCCGATCACATTTATTTGCGCTCTAAGGATCGGTGAGGAAGTAGGTACCGCTGCCGATTCGGAATCCGGTAAAGATAAGAGTGCCTTCTTGCTTACGCTCCACCGTTTTGCGGAAGCCGAAAAAAAAGCGGAATCTATCAAATCGAGCATCCGCTCGGCTTTGATGTATCCGATAGCTGTTATCGCTTTTTGTGTTGTGGCAGTTGGGATCGTCGAATATGTAGTAATGCCAAAAATGGTTTCGCTTTACGAATCACTTTTGACGGGTGAAGACAAGCAACTGCCGTACATTACTCAGATAATGATCATGGGTTCGGATTTTCTTACAAGCTGGTTTGGCATTGCGTTCATATTTGCTTTAATTATTGGTGCGTTGATTTTCTTCCGGTGGTCGAAGACGCAAGATGGAAGCGATGCATTGAAGATCATGTCCCTGCGTTTGCCAATTTTTGGTGCCTTTTTCCGCCACTATTACGCTGCTCAAACGCTTCGAACCCTGGCGATGCTATCTGCGGGTATCCCATCGATGACCGAGCGTTTTCTTGTTGCTGCCGACACCTCAGGAAATCCGGAATACGCTCGTATGCTCAGGCACGTTCGCAATCGGTTTATGACGGAATCGACCGATCTCCACAAGCTTTTTGTTCCCTATCCGTTTTTGATGGGTAAAGAATTTAACGGTGTATTGATGACCTTTGAAAAAACGGCGGATATGCAGAATACTTTTCACAATTATGCGCAGGTCGTCGAAACAAGGGCAGAACGCGAACTCGAAGCTGTGCTTTTCTGGCTTCAGAATTTCGCGATCGTGCCCGTAGGGATATTTGTGGGTTTTATCGTTGCTGCACTTTACAGTCCGATGTTTTCCATAGCAAGTAAGATGGGGCAGTAAGAATTAGGAGACGTTTCTTGGGAATCTTGAAATGAAAAACGTCAGACAAAAATTGAAAGAACACGAGGGTTTTTCGTATATCGAGCTACTCATCGTAATAGTTGTGATCTCAATTGTTGCTTCATTGGCAATAATGAGTTTTGGTTCTTCCCGCGAGCAATTCAAGCGACAAAACGTAGCCCAGCAGCTCAAGCAAGCGTTTGAAAGGGCGCGTTTTGATTCGGTTAAGCGTCGGGCAAGTGCTGCCGCTATTCAAGCGAGGGTTACGGTGAATACCAATTCATATACGCTTTTGACCGACAATAATTCGAATGGGGTACTTACGGATGCGGGCGATACTGTTACCACAAGTTTTACGGATCAAATAATAATTGCGGGACCGGGTGCGGGTGTAACAATACCGGCAACGATTTCATTTGACCAGCGTGGCGAGGTAGCGGCATCAACCCCCATTTTCATGGTTTGTAATGTCAGCCCTTGTACGACAGCGGCGGACAATACTCCTGACAAAGCTAATATTGTATTGGTCACACCTACCGGTACTGTGAACTTTCTTGCCGGAGGAGCAACGGTACCAACCTTTGCTGCGCCGTCAAACTCCACGCTTCCATCTGGGTCTGGGACGGATATTAAGGGCGACGTTGTGTTGCCTTAAAGTAGCAGGAAGGATTTGGGTCTCGATATGGATATGAAAATTGCAGCAAAAAGGGCGATGAACGGTCAACGCGGTTTTACACTTATCGAGGTAATTATTGCCGCATCGATCATGATCATCCTAAGTATTGGATTACTTGGGGTTTTCAGCAATGTCGTTCAAAGAAACCGTGGAGAGAACACGCGAATGCAGGCGCTTTCTGTGCTCCAGGAAGAAGTTGAGTATTATCGAAGTCTTAAATTTATTCCGGTTGGGTCGCACGGTGCTTTAGACGCTGGAACATACAACAAGACAGGTGCAAGAGCCGGAGCCGACGGCAGAGTTTTCAACATTGTAGTTGTGATAACCAATGTTGACGGGATTTTGGATCCGAATTCCAAATTTAAGCAAATTGTGATTACCGCAAGTTTGCCGACAGGTGCCGAAACGGGCTGGCTGGAAGACTTGCGGACAAATGTTACGATTCAGCGTGTAAGATCAAATTAAGAGAGGCGATATGTTGAGAAGAAATCGTATATATACGAACGGATCGTGCGAGGCTGGATTTTCGCTTCCCGAGCTTATAGTTTCGTTGGTTCTCACCTTGGTCATACTGGGAATCGCCGTGACCGCATTTTCCTCAGTGCTCGGAAGCAGAACCAGGGCAAGCAGCACCACCGACGGAATCACGTCGGCTCAGGCTGCGTTAAATATTATGTCTCGTGAGATCGGCAACGCCGGTTTCGGACTCAATACAAATGGGCTCGGCTGGTTAGATTCAGCCGGAGTTTATCAAACCGACTGCACCGAAAAGCGATTGCGCCTGCGTACGAATACCAGCAATTCAGGTGCGAATAGAAATACAACAAGTGGTGCAGGTGAGGATGTAACATTTTATTTTGACTCAGCGTCGCAATCCGTGGTTCGATCCGACGCTAATTTCCCGCCGCCATCGGGAGTTATAAACAGAGTGAGTAATGTGACTTTTTCATACTTCGACGATGCCGCCGCACCAAATACCCCGACCACGGTACCAACGGCGGGCACGAGTCGCGTTAGAATACTGCTTGCGGTTACATTACAAAACGTTCAGGGACAGCCGGTAAATAGGCAAGTAACAGTCAAGAGTGACGTTACGCTCAGAAATTCGCCCTATCACCTGGGTCAATATTAAAAAGGAGTGAGGCAATGAACAATAAAAAGATCAAACAACAAACTACTGAACGCGAGAGAGGAGCGGCTTTGGTAACTGTGATCATGATCTCTGCGCTCCTTTCAATTGCCTGCATCGCTTTGCTGTCCGGCGTCGGAGCGAACTCGAGGAATTCGACCGACGTTTTGTCGGAGGCTAAGGCCTATTACGCAGCCGAAAGCGGGCTACAGGCGACGATTAACGTTCTTAGAGGCAATACCGACACGACGCCGACTAATCCAAATGATGATATAACTTACACAAAGGCGGTTACTCTTTCAACCTCGAATTACTCGGGCGATCCTAGCACCCAAGCTCGACTATCTGCGTGGCTACCGACGTACAATTGTTCTGCAACGGGGTCAATTTCGGTTGGACCGTTGGCATGCACGGCAGCGGGAACTTCATACAGCGTTGTCGTATCAGATCCGGATGACGCCTCAGCTTCAACGACGTACACAACCCTAGGGACTTTCCAACAATCGGACGGTACGTATGCAGCAACTAGGGTATTTGGCGATGCCACCAATAACCTAACGGTTTCGTTCGTTAATGTGAGCCCCCCGGCTACCGTAGTTCATCCAGCCACCGGTGGAAATACATTTGGAAGTTTCCGCTTAGTGAAAAACGGCTCGGGCGGACAAATACCCACGGATGCAAACGGCGGACTGCGTTTTGAAATAAGTTACGTTGTGAGCGCCCCCAGAACTGGAAAGCGGACATTTAGAGGGAAAATCACTCAAGCTGATCCAACCCAACGACCAGTTGTCAAGCACGATTCGTATGTGCACGAACTCGCGGGCAGCACGATTGAATTGTGTTCAGATTCAGCGTGCACTACGAGCGGAACAGCCTTCTCACAACTTTTGACTTACGATTCTTCGACGGTTGGAACCGATCAGGATACAGAGATTTATGCAAAAAGTTCTCCATTTGAACCGCGTCGACTAAAGATTCTTTCGACTGGCTACGGACCCAACGGCGCGAGGAAGCAGCTTGAAGGAATTGTTCAGAAAAACTTCTTTGACGATTTAGCCTCGGGTTCGCCGCTAACGGCAATTGGACCATGTAATACCAACTTGGATTTTGGAGACTCAAAAAATGTGCTTTATTCCGGAAATGATGCTTCGTCAGGAATTTCGGTTCCGGCGATAGGCGTAACGGCTTCTTGTAACCTTGATATAATTGAGGACACTCACAATGTTGTTGTCGATCCACCTGCGGCGATTCTGACCGATGCACCCGATTGGCAATCAAGCCCCATAACGCTGGATGAATTGGTTTCTCAATTGCGCACTACTGCAATGAACTCGGGACGGTATTTTCCTTCAGGGCAAAACCCGCCTGATTTTGGTAACCCCAACGGACAGGGGATTACGTTTTGCGACGGAGACTGCCGTAATCCAACGGGCAATCCTAAGGAGGGTGGAGGAATTTTGGTTGTTACCGGAAAATTGACAATGAGTCAATATGACTTCTATGGTCTTATCATAGTTACTGGAGCTGGTGGAATTGAACTCAACGGTGGTGGTGGCTCGAAAATTGTTGGAAACATCGTGGTGGCACCGTACGATAGCACGTCCCTTGCTACCGATACCTTTAATCTAGCGCCAAATTATCAATTGAACGGAGCGAATTTAGACATTATCCAATCGACCTTGGATACTCAGTTTGACGGGCTAGATTCAATCAGCAACTTTATGCTTGGAGTCGCGGAAAAATAGGCGAACTGTTTGTTTAGATAGTTATGAGTAGCTTTACAACTCTAAATCTCTTACTCGACGGAGATGTCAAAACATTTGATTTCTCCGTCGATGTTACGGTTGAGCGAAAGCCTTCGCTGATCTCGAAACTCAAGAGGAAAATCGGAATCGAGATATCTTCAGAGATAATCTCCCTTTCGCTTGAAACCCCGGAACCATTTTTTACAGGTGATGAGATCGATTCGCTGCTCGATCCGGAAAAATTAAAACCTTTAGATATAGCGGACGTTCCCGATTGGGATGTAATGTTTTACCCAACTACGCGCGTAAAGAAGCCTGTAAGGTAAAGTTTGCTTACAACCCTACTCAGATAAATCGAATTACGATCACCTGTCTTTTCAAACTTGACCAATATTCAAACGTCGATCTTCGTGCCGCCCTTCTCTACAAGAAATATTTATAAGAAACATTACAAAATTCGCCGAGTTGCCGCGCGTAATCCAACGAAATTTCGCGTTTGCCTGCGATGATCTCAGATACTACGCTCTCTGCTTTGAAGATAGAAACAAGATTTTTCTGTTTCAACCCGCGATCATCAATAAAGTGTTTGAGTGCTTCGACGGGTGTTAAATCGGCGACTGGTTCAAACTTTCTTTTCTCGTAACCTTCGAGAAGATCCGCCAGCAAATCAAATAGCTTATCTTCCTCCGGTGAACGATCTTTATTGAAAAGACGGTCGAATATTTTCTCGATTCGATGATATTCCTTTTGGGATTCAATTACCCCGGGAATCGTCTCTGCCAACAAATTTCCATATATAGAATTATTTATCATTATGCCCCCCGGCTAACAGACGTTTTTCCATTCGCCCTTATCATATGCTTTGTGCGTCAAGACGGATTTCATAAATACAATATGCTTTTCAAACTCAATTTTACAGATGATCCTATATAACTTGCTGCCTATATAACTTGCGACTAGCTTCAGCTAGCGGCTAAAAGCTGTCCCGGTAGGGACTATCCGAAAATAGCCCAGCGATTTATCGCTGGGTAAATTCGAATTATTGGTCAGTCCCCTAGGGACGAATGAGATCAGTCGTCCCTACGGCACTCAAAACCTCCTCATCCTAATCCCAGCGATAAATCGCTGGGCTATTTTCAAATGCTCCCGTCGGAGCAAAGAATTAAATCTTCTTTCGGCTAAAGCCGCTATCCTTCAATAATCTATCCAGGGGGCTGTCTCAAAACCTTACCGCGCCAAGGAAGCATTGCGTCGGACAAACCTACTTCATAGACCGGTTATTATCAAATGCTCCACGGAGCAAAATTGCAGAAATTTCTTTTCCACATACGTCGAAAGTGAGAAAAAGTCTAACCTCGAGTGAGACTCTCTCATACATTTCACCAGTTTTACTTTAAAACTCTTCTTCGTGCTTATCCGTTTGGGCTCTCTAACTCTTTGTATTCATTACCAATTACGAATTACCAATTACCAATTACCAACTCTGGCCCCCCCCTTGCAATACTTATCCCCAAGCGTATTAGTGTAATCAAGTTAGAAGAGGACTACCCTCCTGTGCCTCATGACAGATTCCTTGCGCAATTAAAAATAAAATTAGGGAGAAAATTTAGAAATGAAAAATCAAAAAGGGTTCTCATTAGTCGAACTACTCGTAGTAGTTATCATCATTGCAATCATCGCAGCAATCGCGATTCCGAGTCTTTTGGCTTCACGTCGCGCTGCTAATGAAGCAAGTGCTATTTCGTCGCTAAGAACGATTCATAGTGCTCAAGCAACATACTTCAGTACAAATGGAGCCAATACTAACTATGCCGCGGCATTAGGTCCGGTTGGTACAGCGGGTACTTTATCACAATTGGGACTAATCGATTCTGTGCTTGGAGCTGGGGCAAAAAGTGGATATAATTTTGCAAACTCTGTAGCTGCGGCGACAGCAACAACTCTATCAACTTATTGCGCTACCGCCACTCCAAGTTCGTCTGGTCTGACAGGGACTGGAATTAGGATTTTCGGTGTTCATACCCCTGGAGTGATCTATACCAGTGACGCCGCGGGAGCCAATCCCCCGCAATGCGCAACGGGTGTCTTTACGCAAAACGGCTCAACTCCAATTCAATAATTTAGCCTGTAAGTAAATTGAAGCCAAAGCGGGAGAAATCCCGCTTTTTTTCTTTGCGCGACAACCCACCGAAAACAAGTATTCGACTGGCAATATCTGATCCGTCAGACCGATATAAAACGACTCAAAACAATCAATAGACGTCACAAATAAGCTGGAATGCAAGAAAAATGCTTAGTTGCCCGAACTATCTGCAAATTTCTTTCGTTCTTCGCTCGCTTGAACTTCATGCTTTGAAAGCAAATGGCGATATGAATGGACCGAGATCTGGAGTAATGAAGCCGCCCGCGTTTGGTTGCCGCCGGTCCTTGAGATCGCTTCCTCTACCATTTCTTTTTCCAGATCATTTATCAGCGTCGGCAGATGGAGTCCCTCCTCGGGAAGCAAAAATGCGTTGTTTATTTGTGATTGCCTTTCCTTTGAAAATGATTCAGCTTCAATACTCCCGCCGTGTACGCTTCAAACGTTTACCGGAACCTGCTCAACCGGAACGACTTGCGGCAGTCGATGAGTCGCAAAGGCAACTGTTACGACAATGCCCAGGCGGAAAGCTTTTTCGCCAGGCTTAAAATTGAGCTGCTCGAAGGCGGGAAATTCGATACGACCGATACGGCCAGGACCGAAATATTCAGCTATATCGAAGGTTATTACAACCGAATCCGACCGCATTCGGCGGTCAAGAATATGGCGCCCGATGAATTTGCAAAAGAGTTCAACAAGGTCACCGATTTACCGGAGGCCAAAATACCGGCGATAGTGCCGACACCAATACCGGCTCAACAGGCCGTAATCTAAATGGAGGAAATGAGATAGGTTTGTGTCCGGAAAAACTTGACCCTACCA
>JBGTGX010000082.1:0-5202 GCA_041746475.1 Pyrinomonadaceae bacterium
AAAACGGCCTCATTTTCCAAAAATCGTAGAAATCAAAATTTCAAATTTCATATATCAAAAAAACAAATCGAGAAATCTAAAACGAAAACAACCAAAACAAAAAAAGACTGTCTAAAAAGATATTCTTTCTAGACAGCCTCCTTGAGTCTCTTTCAATAATTAAGAGTTATGGTTTTGGAGCAGCCTCTTTCATTTTGTCAGCGCCTTCTTTCACTTTGTCAGCCGCATCTTTAGCAGCGTCACTCATTTTTTCAGCGCCTTCCTTCATTTTCTCAGCTGCATCTTCAGCGCCTTCTTTCATTTTTTCAGCGCCTTCTTTCATTTTATCAGTAGCATTTACGTTTGCATTCGCGTCATCAGCATTTGCATTTGATTCATCGGCGTTTGCATTGGTTTCCATATTGGTTTCCGTGTTGTCGTTAGCGTTAACTTCCGTGTTTGTATTTGTCGGTGTTGGTTCTGCCGGGCAACCAAGTCCTAGTGCACCGACAACCAATACTGCGGTTAAAAGTAAAATCTGTTTCATTTTTAATTGTTCTCCTGTCTTCTTCAAAGATAAAATTTATTTCTCTAATGTAAAATGACTGTCTTCAACAGTCATCTTGGTATGCTCATATTTCAGAACATTGCTCAATATAAATAGCCAATCGTCTTTAGTCAAATCAAAAATTAACGAAATTCCCAAAAAAAACAAGAATTTTTTCAAGTATTTATGATTTTTTCGCCGAAATCGTTGATAAATAAGCCCTTCTGACGTAAAACAATGTTGACTTATTCTGCTAAAAAAAGTTACTTTAGAAAAGGAAATTCTTTCCTAGCATTAGTTTTTCGGCGCTTCATCACAATCTACCCAAATTCCATATGAAAACCAAAAAAGAGGAAACCAACGGAATCTCGTTGAGAATCCCGGCGGTGAATTATTCAGTCCTGGCAGCGTCGTCGGTTGCCTCAGCGGTACTGGCATTTGTAATTGCTTTATTACCTGTTTCGATGTTTGCGAAGATTACATTCTTGGTGATCGTTTTGGGAATGCTCTCTTGCCTCATCTACGCACTCTATCGAAATGCGTTCGAAGCGGAGGAAAAAAGTTTGGAAGGGGTTGAATACGAGAGCAAAGGATCATTTGTTGGTGAGGCCGCTGCGGACGGGCTGGATATCCTTGACGAAGCAGGTAAGTTTTTTAGTGCATCATTGAGATCAGACGATATGTTTCGGCTAATCGCGAGTCGAATTGGCGGGATAATTCCGCATAATCATATCGTGCTTTTTACCGTTGAGGGCGACGAGCTGCTAAACCCATCGTACGCGGCCGGGGAGTCTTCCCGTGAATTTACCAAATTGTTGGCTGAAAATTATCATGGAATCGCGGGCGATGCATTCCGGAATGATGACGCCATGCTTGTCAAGAATATTTCAAAAGACCGAAAGAGCTTTGGAAAAATTCTTACTGAGTGCAATTCGTCCGTTGCCGTTCCGCTCAAACATGGCGTGGACATTTTTGGCGTTATTGCCCTATACGGAATTGACTATTCTGAAAATGACAAAAACTTGTTGATATCGATAGGTGAGCGAATTTCGCCGATGATCGTGAGCTCATTTTCTTTCGAGAAAACCATTGCAAACTCAATGACGGACGCACTAACCAACCTGCCAAATGAACGGGCATTTTACGTCGTTCTTGAAAATCAAATCGCCGAAGCGCAACGATTTCAGGAGGGCCGGCCTTTGACCATACTCACGCTTGATATACGAGATTTTGCAGATTTCAATAGACGTTACGGGCATTCGACCGGTGACAATCTTCTAGCCTTTGCCTCGGGAGTTATATCCGGTGAGCTTCGTAAAATGGATTTTCTATGTCGCTCGATGAACGATGAGTTTTGGGTTGTACTTCCGACAGCCTCGGAAAAAATTACCCGGAAGATCGTCGAACGGATCGAGGCCGCTTTCACTGAGAAGGCTTTCGCTCTTGATCAAACCGACAAGTTTTATGCAAAGATGAATTTTGGGTCGGCGACTTTTTTGCGCGATGGGCAAACGACAAATCACTTACTGCAGAAAGCGCTGCTCAGGAAAAGGCAAACGAAATCCGGTGAAGAAAGCTCGGTGATCATGTTTCCGAGAGAATACGTTAACTAAGTCCATTTCAACCAATTCAATTATTTCAACCTAAAAAACGTCATAAACTTCGATGTTGCGGTGTTATTTTGATAGGCAGATTTGTGTTTAATGTTTGAAGTTTTCAGGCTGAAGCCGGTATAATATTATAAACTTTAATGACACGAGACACGATTACTTCAGAAGGATCTTATGCACGTTGGCGAAAAACTTGGACGGTACGTAATATCAAAAAAAATCGGCTCTGGCGGAATGGGGGAAGTATTTCTTGCGCATGACGACCAGCTTGACCGGCATATCGCCCTCAAGGTTTTGCTTTCGGAGTTTTCTAAAGACGAACAAAGGGTAGAGCGTTTTAAGTTTGAAGCGAAAGCAGTATCCGCATTAAATCACCCGGGAATAATTACGATCCACGAGATCGTCGAAGAAGGTGAAAACCTTTTTATTGCCACCGAATTTGTCGATGGCATGACACTGCGCAGGAAGATGAAATCCGGCGATTTGACGCTCTTCGATTGTGTGACGGTTGCCGAACGGGTTGCGGATGCACTTGCCGCGGCCCACGACGCGAATATCGTTCATCGCGATATTAAGCCGGAGAATATAATGATTCGTGAGGATGGCTTTACAAAGGTTCTCGATTTTGGGCTGGCAAAGCCAAAGCTATTGAAAAATGCCTCTACGGATGACGAAACAATTCAGATGATCAAGACGCAGCCCGGTCTCGTAATGGGAAGCGTAAGATACATGTCGCCTGAACAGGCACGTGGCAAAGAGACGGATGAACGCACCGATATTTGGAGTTTGGGTGTGGTCTTATACGAAATGCTGACGGGGGAGAATCCCTTCGAAGGTGAAACGGTTAGCGATTCGCTCGCTGCGTTAATCCACCGAGATCCTGAATTCAATGCAAATTTACCTCAAAAGCTCACCGAAATTCTTCGAAGATCTCTCGAGAAAAATTTGGATGATCGTTATCCAAATATGGCTGAATTTGCTGAAAATTTGAAAAATGTCCGTTTAACGATGGAGCGAGAGCTTGCTACGTTAAAGGCGGCAGATTTTACCAAGACGACAAGCCTGCCAAAGCAGATAACGAGCGAAAATGAAACTCTGATCCATAAGACCCAATCAGCCAAGAATAGGACGCGCGATAAATTCAGCGGTGTAGATGATACTAACGACAACACGCTTTCTCGCGGATTCGGATTTCGATTTGTTCCGCTAGTTTTGCTTGCGCTTGCGGCAACTCTTGCAGTGGGAGCATGGTTATACCTTCCATCGCTGACGGGCAGTACAGCATCAACTTTTGATTCTATACAGGTTTCACGGCTAACGGACGATGGTAATGCACACGCAGCTGCTGTCTCGCCGGACGGAAAATTGGTCACGTACGTTAGCACTCAAAATGGAAATCCAAAACTTCTTGTCCGTCAGATAGCGACGGGAAGTAATGTTGAAGTCGTTCCGGCGACTTCGAAATCGTTTATGCAGCCGACATTTTCACCCGATGGCGAGTTTATCTATTACGTTTTGGCAGAAGGCGGAATCGGGAAGCTATATAGAGTTTCGACGTTGGGCGGGGATAGCGAAGAGCTTACGGTTGATATCGATTCGCCCGTAACTATTTCACCGGATGGCACCAACCTGGCTTTTCTGCGCCATGATGCAAATGATGGCGGCGATTCGGTTGTTACAACCAACAGGAACGGTAAGAATGTAAAAGAATTATTAAAATCTAAGAGCGCTGGTTTTAGTAATTTCTTTGATATTGTTTGGACGACAGATCCGAATAAACTTCTTGTCGTCGGACGGAAATTTACTACCGAAACCAATCAAGGCGATAGCTTAATCGTTGTCAATTACGAGAACGGAGAAATCACTGAGCCGGAAGAGTTAAAGGCAATAAATGAAGGCGGATGGGGCATTTCCAGGGGAATGAGATGGTTGAAGGATGATTCCGGAGTTGTGTTTATTGGAATGAAAAATATCGATCAAAATCGTCAGGTATGGCATCTTTCGTTTGAACAAGGGATGATTAAGCCTATCACCAACGATACCAGCGATTACGTTTCGCTCAGCATCTCCGATGACGGGAAGACTTTAATCACTGACAAGATTGACAGAATTGCCAGCTTGTCATCTTATTCGCCAGACACGAATGAAACAAAACAGATCTTACCCGAAACCAAAAATTTTCTAGGACATACCGGGATTCATCAGTTGCCGGACGGGCGTATCCTTTACACAAAACTTGAAGGCGATGAAGCGAATATTTTCTCGCTAAATCAAGTCGATAATACAGAGCGCCAGTTGACGAAAGGCAATAAATTCAATATCCACGTGACGGCGACGAATGATGGAAAATATCTCGTGTTTGTCTCTAACCGCGCGGGTAGCTATTCAATTTGGCGGGCAAATGCTGACGGTTCGAACCCGGTGATGTTGACCAAAACCCAACAATCTAAAGATTTTCATCCACAGACTGGAAATGACGGCAAAACCGTTTTTTTCAACCGGCAGCGAAATGACGGTGCCCGCGCTCAGATCATGAAAGTTTCTATTGACGGCGGAGAAGTTTCCGCGGTTGTTCCCAATAGCGACACGTCAAATCTGATGCCGAATATTTCACGCGACGGAGAGTCTCTGGCATATGTCAAATTTGAATATGACAAAGAGGCACAGCGGGTCGCAAACCAAATGAAAGTAGCATCGCTGGAAGGCGACAAATACACCGATGAGGTTGACGGAGTTCCCTTTGTCAAGAGTATGTTTGAGTGGTCGCCGGACGGAAAATCGATAACGTTTATAAAAAAAGCTGGAATTGACAATCTTTTTCAGCTTACGGTCGCTGATAAGGAGGAGACTCCGATTACGAACTTTAACTCGGGAAACCTCATGAACTTTACATGGTCGCATGACGGCAAAGAGATATTTCTCGTCAGAGGCATAATCAATAGCGATTTGGTTCTGATCAAAGATCAAGCACCATCCGTCAGCTAATGATTTCGTTTTGAATCGTCGGATTTAGGCTGCGGGGCCGGCGAAGACTCTCCATCCTTTAAATTGAATGTATTCACGACA
>JBGTGX010000083.1:0-33875 GCA_041746475.1 Pyrinomonadaceae bacterium
AGGAGGCGGCATTATTTCGGGAATCGCGGTTGCAGCGAAAACTCTTTTACCGGGTGTGCGTGTGGTGGGCGTTGAAGCTAAAAATCTTGCTGTAATAAATGAATCTCTAAAAGCAGGCGAACCGGTCGAAATGCCGTTTAAGGCAACGATAGCGGACGGAATCGCGATCAAAAGACCAGGTAGTTTGGCGCTCGAAATAATTAAAGACTATGTTGATGAGGTCGTAGAAGTAACAGAAGATGAGATCGCCGAAGGGATTTTTCATTGCGTCCAAAACAATCATTTGGTGGTTGAGGGCGCAGGAGCAGCGGGAGTCGCAGCACTCCTTGCGGGCAAGATCACACTCTCTGAAACGGATGTAGTTTGTGCAGTTTTGTGCGGAGGAAACATCGATCCAAATTTATTGGCGAGAATACTTGAGCAGGTGATGGTAAAGCAAGGCAGATATATTATTTTAAAATCTCTGCTCGATGACAGACCCGGAAGCCTGTCAGGACTTTTGAACGCCGCCGCCGCGTCTGGCGCAAATGTTATCGATGTCTTTCATCGGCGTGCCATGTGGCGCGCCCCGCTAGGTACCGTTGGCGTGGAAATGCTCCTTGAGGTGAAGGACGAACAACACGCGGCGGATGTGCAGCGAGCGATTGAAAAATGCGGTTATAGGGTCCAGCGGAAAAAGCAGGATGAATGGAGCGAAAATACTCAAATAAAAATTGGAGATTCCTAAATAGAAAAAGAGCAACAAACAGCATTGCCCTTTTCTGGATAAAAGGGGATCGCTTTTTATTTTCGACTTAGGTCTTCCGTGTAAAGAGCCTGATAAACGCGATAATTGCTCATCACCTTAAAAACGTATTGTTTCGTTTCGGAAAATCCGACCTCAGATGCAAATATCGCCGGATCGCGTGGTTTGCTCCTGTCGAGCCAACGAGCGGCATTGTCCTCGCCACCATTATATGAAGCAGCAATCGCCTCATAGAGCCCGCCGAATTCATTTTTCAGTTTTGAGAGATAAACGCTGCCGATGGCTATATTTACATTTGGCCGATACAGGTCCGTGTCGCTAAGGCTCACAAAGCCAGCCTCACGGTTATATTTTAGCGCGGTGTCGTATGTAAGCTGGAGCAATCCGCGGGCGGCGGCGGGGGATTTGGCATTGGCGCGAAAGCTGCTTTCCTGTTTCATTATTGCGAGAACGAAACGAGGGTCAATTCCACGCGATTTCGAATGACGTAAGAGTTCGCTTCTATAAAGTACCGGGTAACTTCGCGTAACCCGTGCGCTCTGAGTTTTCATTAAGTTTTCACGATACTGGGCGTTTCCACCAAGCTTCGCTATCCGTTCCGTCGCCAGGCCGTCGTAATAGGAGCTGGGACTTACGGGAATCGAGCCATATTCAATGAGTGCGCGGTCTCTTTGCCCCAATTTTTCATATGCAAATCCTCGAATAAATTTCACTTCATATTCGTATGCCATCGAATCGTCGAAGTTTCCGCCTCTTAAAAGCTCATCAGCGGCTGAAATTACTGCGCTCCAATTCTGTCGATAAACTTCCATCCGAAGGCGGGCATGCAGTGCATCGATTTCAACCGACGTTCCACTGAACCGTCCCCGGATTTTATCGACCCATATATTGGCCTTATCGTATTCTCCTGCCTCCCGAAGCGCATCTATGATGTTTAAGAATGATGATGCTATTCGTTTTCCGTAAGGAAACATCACAGTGTATTGCTCGTATGTTTCCGCCGCTTCTTTGTTTTTTCCCAGCCGGACAAAACAAGCCGCCTTGTATGCCAATCCTTCCTGCCCGTCGAGAGTGTTTGTATGATCACGGGCAAGCTTGTCAAACCATATGATCGCCGTTTCATAGTCGCGTTCCCACATATTCGAACGTCCCATTCCAAACAAAGCTTTTGGGACACTAACATCCGTCGGATAGGTCGATATCACCTTTTGCCAGTGTTCGCGCGCTTGCGGGAATTGACGGTTTGCCATATAAACATCAGCACGATATAGGTGTTCTGCGACGGTAAGTGTCTCCAAATCCCCGCCGGATTCACGACTGCTGCGATCTTTCGCAATGACCTGAGCGAGCGCGGCATCATTGTAATTCTGCGCAAAGGCACTGAACGCGAACGAAAATGCGATTGCTAATAAAAATGCGAGTTTTTTCATATTGGTAAAGATTATTGGGAACGAACCGAATTTTAGACGAAAATAAGGAGTGAAGCGTTGCAGGTTTTGAAACCGAGCTCTAAAAAGATAACTCATTAGGAAAAAAAAGTTAAGCGGGGCGGGACGCAAGCGCTCAAATACTCTTCGAGTCTCAGGCGGGTTTAACATTTATTTTTGCGGTTTTCACGTGATATTATCAAACTTTAAAATTAGGAGTAAACGGGAGAAAAGATGAAAATTGCTTTAAATGGTGCGACTACTATGCACGCTGATTTAGAAACTGACATAAAAGCGGCAAGCGAAGCAGGATATGAGCTTATAGAAATTTGGGCGGCAAAGCTCCGCAGGTTTTTAGAGACAAAATCTGTAGGAGATCTTAGAGATCTTTTGAAGAAACATAAGATTGAACCATACAGCATCAATTCGATCGAACATATTACCTTCCGAAATAGCGCAGATTACGAATCGATCAAAGCTGAATGTGTTGAGCTTACTTCAATCGCCGGTGCAATTGACTGTCCATATGTGGTAGTCGTTCCAGGGAAACTTCCTGAAAACGCAACGAAAGAAACAATATCCGAAGAATCTGTTCGAGTCTTAAGCGAACTCGGAGACATTGCCCAGCAGAATAACGTTTCACTCGCGTTTGAATTTTTAGGTCAAACCGATTGTTCGGTTCAAACGCTTGATTTCTGCAGCGAAATTGTAGAGAAGGTTGATCGAGAAAATATCGGGCTCGTAATTGATACGTTTCATTTTTACGCCGGGAATTCTTCTTTTGAGGCGATTGAGAGCCTCGATCCAGAGAAACTTTTTATTTTTCACATCAACGACGCGGAGGATTTGCCCAAAGAGGAATTGACCGATGCTCACCGCGTTTATCCGGGCGAGGGAATCTTGCCGATCAAAGAAATTAAAGCGAGATTTGATCAGATCGGGTACGATCGCATGGTTTCGATAGAAATTTTCCGACCCGAGTATTGGAATCAGAATCCATTCGAAGTAGCGCGAAAAGCGCGACGGGCGACCATTGATGTTTTGGGGCTCCATAGCTCTGTCGTAGTCGGAAGTTCGTAAAATGGATAAAGTTAAAATTGGAATTATCGGCACCGGCTATATTGGCAATGTTCACGGACGTATTTTTTCCGGAGACGAGCGTGCTGAAATCGCCGCTCTTTACGACATCGTCGAAGAGAAGGCCGCAAAAACCTCGCGAACGATCGGAGGGAAAGTGTGCGGATCGCGTGCAGAACTTTTCGATCTGTGTGACGCAGTTCTGGTCTGCACGCCCAATAAAACGCACGTCGAAATTGCAAGTGACGCCGTAAATCACGAAAAACACGTTTTTTGCGAGAAACCATTTGCTATCGGAATTGAGGATGCCAAAAAATTCCTTGAAACCGCCCAAAATGGAATGGGAGTTTTTCAAGTAGGGCACAATCGAAGGTACGCGCCTGTTTACGTGAAACTAAAGGAGCTTTTAGTTGACGACAAAGCGCATTCGGCTCACATTAAGATGAACCGCGGAGAACTGAAAAATCCGGTTTGGACGGGAGATGTAAATGTCACCGGAGGGTTCTTATATGAGACCACCATCCACTTGTTCGATATGATGCGGTTTCAGTTTGGGGAAATTGAAGAATTGGTTGCTTATGGTTCCCGACACGAGTATCCCGAACTTGATGAGTTTTCGATAATTTTCAAATTTAAGAGCGGTTTTCACTGTACGTTTGCATCTTCATCCGATGCGAGCTGGCATTTTCCTTTTGAAAGGATCGAGGTTTTCTGTCACCACCGGACAATTATGACTCAGGAAATGGAACAATTAATTGACTCGCAAGGAATGGATGCGAATTTTGAAACGCTTTCATTTCATATGACGGAAAAGGAAGAGCGTTGGGGATACGCGCAGGAAGACCGGGCGTTTATTGACTCTATTTTGGACGGCAAAGAGCCGCCTGTTACAGCTTTGGATGGTTATAAATCGGTCGAATTAGTAGAATCAGTTTATAGAGCCATAGTAATGGGAGAACGGATTAGATTTCCTTAGGGTTTTTTGGGAAAAACTTTTTGTGAATTTATTCGTTATAATGATTGGTCGGGAACGAGAAATCCGGAAAAATGAGATCAAATTATGATTAATTGTCAAAATTGCGGACAAATTAATGCAGATGGCAGCAATTTTTGCCGATATTGCGGAAGTAAGTTTGCACATTTTCCAATGGCGCATGCCCAACCACAACCCCAACAAAAACAGGAGATATTTGCCCCTCCGCAACGACGCCCGTACTCCTGGAAAACCGATGAATTTAAGGTTCCGAAAAAATCATCAGCCCGTGATACCCGGCAGATCGACCGGGTCAAACCAATCGGCGGATTCGAGAATAATACCGCTCCGATGCACAATCCTCAGCCCTATCAAGCTCTTCAGACAAATCAAACATCGCGGCAATTTGCAGCACCAAGTTATCGATGTCCGCGATGCCAAACAACACAGCTGCCGATCATTAAAAGAAAAATATCAACAGCCGGATGGATAACTTTCGCGCTGCTCTTGCTGTTTACTTTTATATTCTTTTGGGTCGGTCTTTTGATGAAAGAGGATTCTCGCGTATGCCCGGTATGCAATCTGCAGCTTGACTAGTATTCGTGCGTTGGAAATCCTTGGATTCAATTGGTGTCAAGATTCTAAAATCGTCGTTTCCGGTAATAATATCCCTTCGGATGCTCGATCTTTACTTCGGGATTCGTACTCAATACCCGCAATTTGTGATAACCCTTTTTCATATGGGTTGAGAGATACGTCAGAGCAAACTGTCGATTGAGCGCCATCTTTAAGTCGCGGAAAAAAGGAAGATATGACACCGGCGTGAAACTGCCTTGAAAAAACGCCCGTCCGCCCGTCTCACGGGAAAGTTTATTGAGTGATCCCTGCCCGTAACCAATAAGAATGCTGTTGCCGGTTTCTGTATAGGTAGCGGAAGAATAAAAAGAATAAACTGCAACTCCCTCCCGCTGGGCTCTTAAAATCGCTTGGTCTAGATCATTGCTTTGCGACGGGGAGGCACTCGAAAAGCCATTTGAAACATCCAGGCCGTCAGAGATCAGTAAGATCGCGCGCCGTCCCGTAGGCTGCCCGTCAAATCGTTTTAATGCGTCAATTACGCCATCATAAGGACTGCGGGGAGCGGCCGAGGAAGTTCCCAGAACGATTCGTAATGAATCAGCCGCTTCGTCGAGATCAGTTGTAAACTTTTGCCTGACCTGAAGACTGCCGGCGCGGACATACGCGACCATCACTCTCGATCCCTGCGGCATACTGCGGATAAATTTCGCCAGATCCTTTAATTGTAGATTTACCTCAGAACTTAGATCGTCTTGAATTAAAATGCAGAGCGAAAGAGACGTATTGCTCACGCTTCGTATTGAGAGAATTGTCTGACCGTCACCATCTTCTTTGACAATAATATTACCAGCTTCAACGAATTCCTGAGCGCGCTTTTCTTCAAGCTCCTTTTCGGTGAAGATCGAAACGGGGATCGTCATCAATCTTACATCCTCGTTTTCGCCGGCTCGCTCCCGGTTTCCCTGGGCTGAAACCATCGCGGCGAATAACGTAGAAAATACGAAGAAAATGGTTAGCTTCGACAGCTTTTTAGTTAACATAGGCAAAAGTTTTTACTATCAGTCGAAAATCCGAAAGTACGATAATACAACATTCTGTTGGAAACTCTTCCGTTTAGGATGCGTTTTATTTGAATTAAGTTTGCATAATCGGTAGAGTTAATCCACGAATATGAGCGATTCAGTCATCAAATACGACGTAACAAAAAGAGACATCGCGAAGGATAAAGCTTTGAAAATCACGGCTTGGTCACTTCCTCCGGTTTTAGCATTGCTACCATCGCTAGTTTTGTTTATTTTAACGTTCGTTTTTGGCTCTACCCCGCCTATTGCCGTTACACTGCTGTTTTTTAGTCTTGTTTCACTCATCGGAGGCCTCGTTTTAGGTCTGGGCGGATCGGCTGCGACTCTTTTTTATCGCTCGAGATGGTTGTCGGATTTGCGCGAGCGAATTGCGATCGATGGTATAAAAGCAGAGGAAGTCAAATGGTTTAAGAACGAGCTTACTACCGAAGAGAGGCGCGGACTGGCGGAAATTGAACCAAAAAATTCACTTCTTGCTGACGCCTACCGGGAAACGCTGGCATCCCGTTTAACCGCGTCCCGGATCATCAAATCAACGTCAAACGAACTGGTCCTCGCGAAACGCAGAAAAAATAAACTCAAGTATTTGAAAAGTGAGCGTTCAGAAGATTTCAAGTCCGAAATTGAAAAGGATATACAGAACATGACCGGGATCAAAAAGGATGCGGAAGAGATGAAGATCGAAGCGCAGTCGCGTCTGCATATGATCGAGGCCGCTTCCCGGCGGGGAAATGAGCTTGCGGGAAACGAACTTGCCCTGAAAAAACTGACCGCTCGATCAGCGCAACTTCCTCTGGCACTCGAATCGGCAAAGATGGAAGAAGAGCTGAGAAGGGAATTTGTGGCTGAATTAAACGAGGAATTCGAGGAAAGTTCTTAACGAGTGCACACCCACTTGCTACACATTTTCGATCTTGATCCTTTCGATCGATGATGCTTTTCCGCTCGTTTCATCGATATCAATCACAACACCGCAAATCCAAACATCGCCTTTGCTGTGGCTCGCTCGTTTTACCGGAAATTGTGTAAAGCGATTTAATACGTCTTCCTTTTTCATCCCTATCACCCCGGAATAGCTGCCGGTTAGTCCCAAATCGGTTACATACGCGCTGCCATTCTCTAAAATTCGCTCGTCGGCCGTCGGAACGTGAGTGTGTGTCCCGACAATTGCTGAGACACGCCCGTCCAAAAACCAGCCCATGCCGTATTTTTCCGAGGTCGCTTCGCAATGCATATCTACGAGTCTTATTTTAACGTCATCCGGAATAGATTTAACCGCTTCATCGGCGATTCGAAAGGGATCATCAACATTCGGCGGCATAAAAACGCGTCCGAGAAGATTTAGAACCGATACTTTATAGCCGTTAATTTCGCCAATAAAGAGGCCGCTTCCGGGCGTTCCCGGAGGATAGTTTGCCGGACGGAGAAGTTTCGGATTTTCTTTGATGTAAGGAATGACTTCAGCCTTATCGAAAATGTGGTTTCCCGAGGTCATGAGATCGATTCCACATTCAAAGAGTTCGTCCGCGATTTCCGGCGTGATCGAAAACCCGCCGGCAACGTTTTCTGCGTTCATGGTAGCGATATCGATTTTGTAGTCCGAGCGAATATCCGCGAGCTTTGCCAAAATTGCTTTTCGTCCCGGGCGCGCAACGACATCGCCTATCATCAAAACTCTCATAAATCTTAACCTCGAAAAACAAAAATTGCGAATAGTTTAACTTTTCGCAATCAGTTAGAGTCGAATAGATAATAAGGCGGGAGATAACCGATAAAACCGTTGAAGACAAATGAATTGAACCTGTTTAGTAACAGGTGGGTGGCTCTCTACTCAAAAAGAGTGTCAAAACAGCAACCTATGGCATCTTTAACCTCGAAAAATGCACCGGAAGCTGCATCAGCCTCCCGTTCTTCATATGTTGGCTCAATATATTGTCTGTCTCCGCACGAACTTTCCAGAAAGTTCTTCCGCCTTTAAAGATTGTAGCACAAACCAAACTTTGGTTTGCAAAGAAAAGGGAACACGACCGATAAGAGGTGTTCCCAGAGTTACCATTGAAAATCGGTTATTGCTCGATCTCAAATTCCTGCGGTGCTGATTCCTTTTGCTTTAAGAACCGGTCGAGCATATCTGAGCATTCTGCACTTCTCGAAGCGAGTTGGGCATCGTTTAATTCCTGATCGTTTTTCAAACGATGGAATTCATCCGCAATGTGCAACGCCGCTAAAATCGCAACCTTTAGCGAATCAACCGTAAGAGTACCGGAAGAAATATCGCGCATACGCCCGTCAACAAACGAGGCCAGTTGTTCTATATAATCGGTGTCCCCATCCGAACGAATGTTGTACGTTTGGTTATAGATCTCGACCTTTATCGATTGGGCCGAGCCTTCGGCTGAATCATTGCTTCCCATCATGTTTTTTATTTTCGGAGAACTTCGCCGACTTCCGGTTCGATTATTGTGATCGCATCAAGCATTGCTTCAATTTTCAGTTGAATCGCGTCACGCTCAGTCATTAAATCGCTTACTTTTTCCTCAAGACGCTCTTTTTCCGACAGCAATCCACTGACTTCCTGACGCAGAGAGACCATCTCGCCTTCGAGCTTATCTTTCTCTTCCCGCATTTTTTTTGCGAAATCGATCGTCAGGTAAATTTTGTCTTCAAGATGCGAGAATTTATCCATACCCTTCAAACCATTCATTAATTTTTCCACCTATTAATATCGGCGTGAAATCGTCGCCGAAAACGATTATAAAGTATTTTTCAGAAACTTCAAGTATTACTACAGCCTTCAGGTACTATCTTTGCTTGATACCTAAGTTTACACCTAAAGCATTAACGATGCTTTCGTGCACTTTCTCAACTTCTTCCTCGATCAAGGTTCGGCTTTCAGACCGGTATTCAAGCCGAATTGTAATCGACCGCGAATCGTCTTCCAGTCCGTGCCCCTCAAAAACGTCAACAAATTCAACGTTTCTGCAGAGTTCGACGTTCATGTCCGCTATCGCCGATCTAATTTCTTCGAAATTCAAGTCGCGTTTTGCGAGGAAAGAAATATCTCTCGAAATACCCGGAAAATTTGGAAGGGGCGTGTAAGTGCTCGGTTCTTCACCGCCTTCAAGTAACGCTTCAAGGTCAATTTCTCCTACGTAGACCGGTTGCTTAAATTTATATTTACTCGCAATTTCGTCCTTCAGCCTGCCTAAAGATCCGATAGACAATCCCTCAAAAATAACCTCAGCCGATTGTCCGTTTTGCAGATGTTCTATTTCCGCGTCGCGAAATCCTAATACTTTCGTATTTGCCGCAGTCAACGCGATTTCGAGAGCACCTTTAAGATCATAAAAATCAACTTGGCGAGTCGTAAGTGCAGTGCCCTCATTAGTTTCATCGCCTGTGATAACAAATCCCATTAACTCTTTTTCTCTAGGAAGATCATCTTCGTTCGCGGAGGCTGCAAACACTTTTCCGATCTCGAAAAGCCTGATATTTCTGTTCTGGTGATTAAAATTGACTCTGACTGACTGTAACAAACCGGGAATCAGGTTTGGCCGCATCCGTGTAAATCCATCAATAATTGGGTCCACTATGGTGACCAGATTCTCCGCAGATCTCTCGCGGACTAAACTAGGAACTAATTCGAAGACGTCATCATGGCGTTCATCGATAAAGCTGTACGATAGCGCTTCGTCAAAGCCCGCGTTTACAAGTGCGGTCCGGATACTCCGTTTTCGATTCTCAGAAGGCTGATATTCGCCTGAAGCTAGCGCGGAGGGAAGTTCTTCGCCGATCCTGTCATATCCGTTAATTCGAACAATTTCTTCTACAAGATCTTCGTCAATCGAAAGATCATGCCGCCAGCTTGGCACGGAATAGGTTCTTTCGCGGTTTTTCACAATCCCGAGACCGTTAAGAATTCTCGATATTTCTCCCTCGCTTATAGCCACGCCCGAGAGACGTTTTACTTCATAATTAAGATTTGGTGCGTCTATTTCAACAGGCTGAAACTCTTTCGGGTAAACATCGACAAAATTTTCAGCGGTGCCCCCGGCGAGCTGGCAAATTAAGTGCGACGCACGATTCGAAGCATCGATAAGATTGTTGATATCAACTCCTCTTTCAAAATGATAGCTCGCTTCGGTCGATAAATTAAGATCACGCGAAGTCTTGCGAATACTGTCCCGATCAAAATAGGCGACCTCAAGAAGAACTTCGGTCGTTGTTTCGCTTATTCCGGAAATCGCACCTCCCATCACTCCTCCCACCGCGACAGGTTTTTCGCTATCACATATCATCAGCATCGAAGTCGTAAGTTTGCGTTCTACCTCGTCAAGCGTCGTGATTTTTTCTCCAGCTCGCGCACGTCTGGCGATAATAGATTGTCCTGCCAATTTCATGAGGTCAAACGCATGCATTGGTTGTCCGAGCTCGTGCATCACATAATTGGTAATATCCGCTATGTTATTAATGGGGCGCTCACCGATTGCTGCAAGCCGCGTTATTAACCAATCAGGCGATGGTCCGATCTTTACATTTTTGATGACCCTCGCAGTAAAACGTGGACACAATGCGGGATCTTCAATTCTTACCAAACGCCCCGATTCACGTGAAGGAACATCTTTGAGACCTTCAGGGAAATTGATTGGTTTATTTGAAAATGCAGAGATCTCGCGAGCGACTCCGAGGTGTGAGAGACAATCCCCGCGGTTTGATGTAACCTCAATATCGAAAATATGGTCTTCGCGAACCTTATACATTCCGTCCAATTCAAGACCTACGAGTGTTAATTTTTCCGCAAGTTCGTTTGGATCCAGGTCAATCTTTATAAGCTCTTTAAGCCATTCATAACTAATATACATAAACCATTTTCAATAATGAATCTGCTAAAAATGTAACCAAAATAAATGAAAAGCCATCTTAAAATCAATGCTAGATGATCAAAGACAGCCTTTTCAGCGTTATAGAAAGATATATTTTTAGCCCGTTAGTTGCAACTTCCTTACGATGTCTGTGTAGGTTTCTTTTTGATAGTGATAAATTGGAATCAATGCTTCGTACTCTTCCACGATCGACTCAAATAATTTCTGTAGCTCCGTTTCTCGGCTTTCACGAACGGCGAGCATTAATTCATGACAAAGTTTTGGTAAAACCGAGGCACCCATATTCGCCGAGCTTCCTTTTAATTTGTGGGCTTCGCTATCGATCGATCCGAAATTGCTAGCTTCTATCGCAGCCCGTAAGCGTTGCAGCGATTCCTTAATGTCCTGGATAAACAATTCGATACATTCGAGAGTTATATCTTCACCGCATGTCTCAGCAAGCTCTGCCAAGCGTTCGTTGATTAACGGAAGTTCATGTGAATCTAGGTCTAATGTCTTTTGATCTTCCTCATTTTCTGACTCAAGGGAGGGTGGCGGAAGCCAACGTGAGATTACATTCGCCAGCTCATCCTGCTTCGTGGGTTTAGTAATGTAATCGTCCATTCCTGCCGCAAGACATTGCTCGCGGTCTCCTTCGATTGCGTTTGCAGTAATTGCTATTATCGGAATTCGTTTACCTTTAGGCTCATTTTCGCGAATTTTTTCAGTTGCTTGCAGACCATCCAGCACGGGCATCTGGCAGTCCATTAGAATTAAAGCGTATTCGCTATTTGCCAACGCCTCCAAGACTTCTTCCCCATTTGATTTCAGATCCGCGTCATAACCCAGATTCGCCACCTGATTCGAAATCACCTTTTGATTAACTGAATTGTCTTCTGCAATCAGAATTCGAATTCCCAAATTCGTTTCCGGGTCAACTTTTAACTCATCGCCGGCTGGTAATAATTTACTATCTAAACCATCGTCGCTTGAGTGATCTCTTCGTTTTAGGGATTGTTTAGAGGGATCGCACATAACGGACAGCTGGTTGTAAAATTCAGTTTGCCGGACGGGTTTGAACAAATATGATTTAACCTCGATTTTCTTCGCTTTTTTAACGAGTTCATGATCATTAATCGAGGGTAAAAGCAGCATTCCCGTTTTCCGGAGGAGAGAATTTTCTCTGATCTTTCTCACAAGATCAATACCATCGAAACCGGGCATATTTAGATCAATAACGGCTATTTCAAAAGATTCACCGTTTTTTGCCGCAGCTTCAAGCATGTTAAGCGCCGCTTCACCGGAACCGGCGCCTTCTGCTACCATTCCAAGCCATTTCGATTGTTGCAGCATAACGCCCCGAACGGCATCGTTGTCATCAACGATCAAAACGCGCTTGCCGCGAACTTTTCCTGAATAAAGCTGCGAGTAACTGCTAGCTTCCTCGGCTTCAAAAATCGCATTAAACCAGAAGGTTGCCCCTTGTCCGGGCTCGCTGTCAACACCAATTTCGCCGTTCATCATCTCGACCAATTGTTTCGAGATTGCTAGTCCTAAACCTGTACCCCCATATTTACGGGTGATTGAGGAGTCCGCCTGCGTAAACGCGTCGAATAGGCCTCCTTGTACGTCTTCAAGAATTCCGATTCCTGTATCAACAACCTCAAATCGCAGATCTGCGAGACCCTGTTTTTCGCTTTCTTCTCCCGATTTGACCCGGATAACGATTTCGCCTGTCTCTGTGAATTTAATTGCGTTCGCAATTAAATTGGTAAGAATTTGTCGAAGCCTTCTCGGATCTCCGAATAGCCCATTTGGCACATCATCCTGGACTAAGAGCGCAATTTCAAGTCCTTTTCGATGAGCAGGTTCTGCAAATATATCGAGAATCGATTCGAGGGTTTCACGTAGGTCAAAACTCACAGTTTCCAAATACAATTTTCCGGCTTCGATTTTGGAAAAGTCTAGAATATCGTTAACGATCGTTAAGAGAAGCTCGCCGCTATTTTGAACAGATTCTACGTAGTCGTGCTGCTCGTTATCAAGATTCGTGCTCAGCAGCAGCTCTGCCAAACCGATAATTCCGTTCATCGGGGTTCGAATCTCGTGAGACATATTGGCGAGGAAATCGGACTTCAGCTTGGCGGTTGCAAGTGCTGCATCGCGGGTGGCGGATAGTTGTTTTTCAAGCCGTTTTTGTTGTGAAATATCACGGGCCACGGTCGAAACATAGGCCACTTCATCTCTATCATTCTTGTGCGCAAGGATGAGTTGAGATACTGGTATTTCACGCCCATTCGCAGTTTTTAGGGCAGTTTCACCGATCCACGAACCACGTTTTATCGCCGTTGGAATTCCTTCTTTTTGGATTAGTTCGGCAGCCCATTTGGGATACGCATTGATCAATTTATATGATGAAAGGTCGTCCCGCTTGTTAATGTTGAGGAGTTCATGGCCGGCGGGATTAAGGTAGTTTATTGATCCTGCAATATCTGAAATACCTATGAAATCCGATGAAGTTTCGAGGATGTCAAGAATTCGATTTTGGGTATCCTTAAACTCTTCCTTCTCAGTAATATCGATTCCCGTTGCAATGATACATTCGTCGCCGTCTTCGTTTTGAACTACTGAATTTCTCCACGAGATCAGACGCGTACGCTCGTCCTTTGTTATCCAATGCGTGACCCAGTTTCGCTCGACTGTTTCAGATTTTATATTTCGGTAGCAAAGTTTGACTTCCGGGGCTTCTTCCGCGGGCACAAGAAGATTCCAGAAAATCCGTCCTTTGATTTCTTCAAATTTATATCCGGATGCAACTTCACACGCATTGTTGAAACGCGAGATTCGGCCTTCCAGGTCGGTAACCATAACTAATAGATTACTTGCTTCAACAACTGTGGAAACAAAATCACGCTCCCGCTTTAAGGCGTCATTAGAAAGTCTTCGTTCGGTTACGTTGCGAACAATATGAGACGCACCGATTATTTCGCCTGCTCCATTGCGCAATGGGTTATATGTAACTTCGTAATAGTATATTTGCCCGTCTTCACCAACAAAGTGCTCGGTTGCTGCAAACTGTTCACCGGATAATGCTCTGTCCCACAACTTTCGGGATTTCGCTTGCTCTTTCGGGAACGCCTTTTGAGCATCTAAGATGTTTGTTCCAATCTCAATATCTATTCCGAAAAGGTTCTTCGTGTCTTCAAAATACGCTTTGTTAAAACAGGTCAAATTGTATTCACTGTCGATTGCAGAAATTAGATCCGAACTTCCCTCGATAATCGAATTTAGTTGGCTCCCGCTATGTATCAAACTTTCGTTCACTTCATCGAGAACATGCTTAGTATGCTTTCCTTTCTCGATTTCTTCCGTTAGCAGGGAATTCGTGACAGAAATTATCTCGGAGTTGAAACGGGACTTTCTGAGGAGATATACCGTCCAGCAGAACAGAAGAGTTGTGATCAGGCCGACAAAAATGGTCACTTCCAGAAGCTTCGCTGAGGAGAAAATGTGACCGATTTGTCGAACGCCGAAATCCGAATCTCCAAAAGCCGACGACAGAATCTCCGTATTACCGCTTTCCATTCCAAGGAGAATCCCCAGACTTAAAAGTGTGAAAACACCTAAAAATACAAGCAGGGCACTAAATAAAGCCGTGATAATGTTTCGAGAAAACTTTACACTCATTTTTTGGGGCAAGTCGGGGAGATAAGATCGAAATTGGGATTTCGACAAACGATTTGAATTAAGTAATGTAAATGCCGATTCAGATTATAGCAGAAAATGTTGAGATTGTTTGTCAACAGTAAACATTGTAAAACGTAGGCGGGAAGTTTGCAAGCTATTTTTTCAGGGGGATTAGTGAAACTGCTTGAGGAATCTAATATCGTTTTCAAATAATAAACGAATATCGTCGATTGAGTACATGAGAGCTGCCATTCGTTCCAAACCGAAACCGAAGGCAAAACCGGAATAGATCTTGTGATCGACGCCGCATCCTTTAAGTACATTTGGATGAACCATTCCGCAGCCTCCGAGCTCGATCCAGCCGGAACCGCGGCATGTTCCGCATTTTCCGCTGTCAAACTCGCCGGTGCCTTCGCACTTAAAACACGAGAAATCAAATTCGGCACTTGGTTCGGTAAAGGGGAAGTAGCTTGGGCGAAAACGCGTTTTGGTATCTTCGCCGTACATACGCCGCAACCATTCGGTAACCGTTCCCTTGAGGTGCGCCATGTTAATATTTTTATCCACACACAAACCTTCTATCTGGTGAAACATCGGAGTGTGCGTTTGATCCGGCGTATCCCGACGGAAAACCCGTCCGGGCGCAATTATCCGAAGCGGTACTCCCCGACGCTCCATCGCACGAATTTGAACTGTCGAAGTTTGCGAGCGAAGTGCAAATCCTTCGCTCGTGTAAAAGGTATCTTGTGATTCGCGTGCCGGATGATTTGCCGGAATATTCAGGGCATCGAAATTGTAATAATCCGTTTCAATCTCGCGGTCATCCTCGATCGCATACCCCATGGAAACAAAAATATCTTCAATTCGCTGCCGCAAGAGTGTTATCGGATGAAGATGTCCTACACGCGGACGGCGACCGGGAAGAGTAACATCAATTCTCTCGCGTTCAACCTTGACCTTGTTTATGTAATCTTTGAGGTTTTCGTCGGCTTCGTCGATCGAAGTTTCGATCTTGCCATTTATAGACTGAACAAGCTTTCCAAACTCCGCGCGTTTTTCAGGTGCAACCTTGCCTATAAGCTTCTTCGCACCGGAAAGCGGACTCTTTTTTCCAGTGTGTCTTATACGAATCTCGGCAAGTTCTTTTTGAAGTTTTTCGGCGGCAGACAAAGTAAGTTCGCCAAACTCCGCCTTGCGGAAATTGAGGAAACGCTTGAATTCTTTTTTAAACGATTCGAGAACTTCTTCTACTTGATTTTGTTCGTCCCGCATAGAAAACAATTACGCCCAGAAAAAGTTACACAGACAAACTATAAATCGAATTTATCTGTGCAGCCCGTACTCTGGAGGTATCGCTACGCCGCCGCTTTTTGCTGGTTGGCAAGCGCATCTTTGGCTTGCCCGGCGATCGTTTCAAAGGCTTCAGGCTGTTTAACGGCGAGGTCAGCTAATATCTTCCGGTCAAGCTCGATCTCAGCCAATTTCACGCCGTGCATAAACTGCGAATAGCTCATTCCGTTAAGACGGGCAGCAGCGTTTATTCTTACGATCCAGATCCGTCTAAAATCGCGTTTTTTGCGTTTGCGTCCGACGTATGCGTACTGAAGTCCTTTTTCAACCGACTCCTTTGCTGACCGGTAAAGTTTTGATTTTGTTCCACGATAGCCTTTGGCTAAAGCTAAAATTTTCTTGCGCTTATTGGTGCGCTTGGTTCCACGTTTTGCTCTTGGCATATTAAACTCCTTGAATAAAAGTAATTATTAGGAAGTAAAAAGCCTTTTCCTCAAAAACTACTTTTCACTTTCACCCGTTACTTTCTATTTATTTTCTTCCATAGGGCAGCATTGCTTCAACCAGTTTCTGATCTGCCTTAGCTACATACGTATCGATATCTAAATTTCTTTTTCGTTTCGATGATTTCTTCGTTAAAATATGTCGCGCATGCGATTTTCCACGCTTAAACTTGCCCGAGGCAGTTTTACGAAAACGCTTTTGCGCGCCCTTATGTGTTTTTAATTTCGGCATTTTATTATTTACTCCAACTTTTTGTCTAAAACCAAATTATTTGTGCTCTTTTATCGGAACCAGAATGATAAACATCTGGTAGCCTTCCATCTTTGGTGTTACTTCCACTTCCGCAAGGTCCTCAAGATCATCCCGAAGCTTCGCCAGGATATTTGCACCTAAATCTCTGTGAGCCATTTCGCGTCCGCGAAAGGCGATCGTCGCGCGAACTTTGTCGCCATCTTCGATCCAACCGCGAGCTCGTTCCATACGATACTGGTAATCGTGATCATCAGTTCCCGGACGAAACTTAATTTCTTTAACACTAACCGTAGTTTGTTTCTTTTTGGCTTCTGCTTTCTTTTTCTTTTCCTCGTAGAGAAACTTTCCGTAGTCAATGATCTTGCAAACCGGCGGACGTGCCTTTGGTGCGATCTCGACGAGATCGAGTCCGACATCGCGTGCCCGCTGAACCGCGTCGCGTGTGTCCATAACCCCAATTTGCTCGCCATCTTCATCAACTACCCGGACTGACGGTATTCGGATGCGTTCGTTAGTTCGATGAAGCGGACCTCTGAATCTCTTGCCGCGGTTTCTATTAAATCTTTTTCCTATTTTTCTACCTCCGTTGTTAGGGCACGCATTTCTTTGAGCCTTCGCGCCATAACAATAAATTCTTCGAGCGTAACCGCCCCCAAATCGCCTTTCGTTCTATCGCGAACGGCGACCAATTTTTCCTCAAGTTCCTTGTCTCCGAGGATGAGCATAAACGGCACTTTTTCAAGCGTTGCTTCGCGGATCTTCGCACCGATTTTATCACTTCTTGAGTTTAACTCAACGCGAAAACCCGCCTGTTTCAGTTTGCCAGAAACACTTTCAGCGTATTCATTTATCCGGTCGGTGATCGGTAAAACCGATATTTGCACCGGAGACATCCAAAACGGAAACGCGCCGGCAAAATGTTCGATCAGTATGCCAAAAAATCTCTCGATCGATCCGAAGAGTGCGCGATGGATCATTACCGGGCGATGCACATCGTTGTCTTCCCCTTTATATTCGAGCCCAAACCTTTCAGGCAGGGTAAAATCGATTTGAATTGTTCCAAGCTGCCACGTTCGTCCGATCACATCCTCGATCTTAATATCGATCTTCGGACCGTAAAAAGCTGCCTCGCCTTCGATCCGTTCGTAAGAGATATCGCGCCCATTAAGCGCTTCGGCGAGTTTTGATTCAGCGTGGGCCCAATCTTTGTCGGCACCCAAGTATTTTCCGGTGTTATCGTCGCCGCGCACCGAAAGCTCAAATTTGACCTTATCAAACCCGTAAGTCTTGAAAACCATCAGCGCAAAATCGAGGCAAGCCGAAACCTCGTGGCTTAATTGATCGGGGCGAACAAATAGATGGGCGTCATCGACCGTAAAACCTCGAACGCGCATCAGGCCTTGGAGAGTTCCGGATAATTCCGCTCGATAAACGGTACCCATCTCGCTATATCTTTGAGGAAGGTCTCTGTAGGAGCGCGGGCTCGACTTATAAATTCCTATATGAAACGGGCAGTTCATTGGTTTTAGACGATATTCTTCATCTTCGATCGTGGTTGGCGCATACATCGAATCTGCGTAATTCTGTTCGTGTCCGCTGATCTGCCAAAGTTCCCGCTTTGCGATATGCGGAGTGTAAACAAAACTGTATCCGCCTTTCTGGAGTTCTTCTTTAAGAAAATTCTCCATTTCCATGCGAGCGATTCCGCCTTTTGGGTGCCACAGCACGAGGCCTTTTCCGTAATCTTCGTCGATCGAAAATAGATCGAGTTCTTGACCAAGTTTTCTGTGGTCGCGTTTTGCCGCTTCTTCGCGCTGTTTGACCCAGTTATTCAGCTCTTCCTGCGAGAAAAAGGCCGTGCCGTAGATCCTCTGCATTTGATCGCGCTCGGCATCGCCTTTCCAGTATGCACCGGAGATCGCAAGCAGCTTGAATGCTTTCAATTTACCCGTGTGCGAAACGTGCGGCCCCAGGCAAAAATCGATAAACGGCGATCCATCGATATAATAAAGACTCGCATCGCCCTCGACCTTCTCATCGATCAGCTCGCATTTCAGCGGTTCGCTGCGTTCGTTGAAAATGGCAAGGATCTTCGATTTATCTACGATCTCGCGCCGATACTTCAAATTCTGCTTCGCCATCTGCGACATGCGTTTTTCGATCTTCGGCAGGTCGTCTTCCGAAAGCAGCTCCGGTGCGATCACATCGTAATAAAACCCGTATCGCGGATCCTCCATAAGGGCCGGACCAACACCAAGTTTCGTGCCGGGATAAAGATCCAAAATTGCCGCCGCAAGCAAATGCGCAGTTGAATGTCTGAGGAGTTCTAATCCGTCGGGCGTATCGGGCATGATCGGTTCGATCGTTAAAACTTCATCCGAAGCAGGAAGTTTTTGGTCAAGATCGACCTCTTCGCCATTTATCTTCGCCGCGAGAGCTTTTTTTGACGCATTTCTATCAAAGGCTTTGATCGCCTCAAAAACAGAAACGGAATCTTCAAATTGCCTTGAATTATCGCCGTATTTTACGTTTATCTCGTTCATATCTTAGTAATTCGTAATAGGTTATTGGTAATTGGTTTTGTCACACAGAAATGCAGATCGAAGCTTATACCGCTCCAAATCAGAGAAAACCAATTACGTATTACCAATTACTTACTACTATCTTCCAACTACTTCATATGATCTGATCTGATAAGAGCGACTTTGCCTTGCGATGCGAAACGCACCGCTATTTTTACGTGCTTAGAAGCACGTCGTAGTTGTTTCTGTTACTGCAAAGTTCTTTATTGGCATCTTATCAAAAGTATGAAAACTGGTAGTCAGTATCGGATTTGAACCGATGACCCCTACCCTGTCAAGGTAATGCTCTACCGCTGAGCTAACTGACTACACTTGCCACGCTTCTAAAAGCGAAATAATAAAATAGCTAGGCAAAGGCTCAATGTCAAGCCCAATAACCTTTGTTTAGGGACTTTCGGGACGGTCAGGGATCAGCAACTCTCGAAATCAACTTTTGGTTGACCCATCCGTCCTTGCCGTTTTAGCGAACCCTGACCCAAACGCTTTTGCCGACTTTTTTACTGCCTCCTACGAGAACAATTCCGAAAACACTGGGATTTGCCGATCCGGGGGACGCGGTGCTAAAACGTGAACCATGTCAACCTCCTTGATTTAGAAATATACCGAAACTGCCATTTTGTTAGTTTGCTATAGACCGAATGGTAATCGACCAAATGCTCGGGTGTCAAGTTTTTTCATTTTGCAGTAAAGGGCGAATAAATGGGAGCAAAATCCGTATTTAGAACGTTTTCGCCCATTGCGTGTATCAGCGGATGCCACTAGAATGACTCCAACAATTATGAAACGAAACATAAAGGCACCAACCGGAACTGAATTAACCTGCAAAAATTGGCTCTCCGAAGCCGCTTACAGAATGATCCAAAATAATCTGGATCCCGAGGTGGCGTTTGATCCCGATAATTTGATCGTTTACGGAGGGCGCGGAAAAGCGGCGAGAAACTGGGAAAGTTATGATGCGATTCTGGAATCTCTGAAAAACCTCGAAGCGGATGAGACTTTGCTTGTACAATCGGGAAAACCGGTCGCGGTTTTCAAAACTCACACGGATGCACCGAAAGTGCTAATCGCAAATACCAACATTGTTCCGCATTGGGCGACTCAGGCGCAGTTTGATAAATACGAACGCGAAGGCTTGATGATGTATGGGCAGATGACCGCCGGGAGTTGGAT
This sequence comes from Pyrinomonadaceae bacterium, assembly GCA_041746475.1. Taxonomy (GTDB): domain Bacteria; phylum Acidobacteriota; class Blastocatellia; order Pyrinomonadales; family Pyrinomonadaceae; genus Aridibacter. Next base: position 20,231 of record JBGTGX010000083.1, read on the forward strand.
CTACATTGGGACACAGGGAATCTTGCAGGGAACTTATGAAACATTCGGCTCTCTTGCGCGACTCGAGGGTTGGGGAAGCCTCGCGGGGAAATTTGTCTTAACCGCGGGGTTAGGCGAAATGGGAGGAGCTCAGGCTCAGGCGATAACATTTAATGGCGGTGTCGGTCTTTTGGTCGATGTTGACCCGCGGCGGATCGAAAGGCGTTTGCAATTAAAGCAGGTTGATACCGCCGCGGAGAGTTTAGATGATGCTTTAAGCAAGGTGCAGCAAGCTGTTGAAAACAAAGAAGCTATCTCCATTGCACTATACGGCAATGCCGGGGAAGTGCATCACGAAATCTTAAAGCGCGGAATCATCCCGGATGTCGTTACGGATCAGACGTCCGCCCACGATATTTTATTTGGTTATATTCCGATCGGTTTGTCATTGGAAGAAGCGGACGAATTACGTAAAACAAACCAAGCCGAATACGAAAAACGTGCAATGGATTCAATGGCGACTCACGTCGAAGCAATGCTTGAATTCGGGCGAAAAGGCTCTATCGTTTTTGATTACGGCAACAACCTACGCCAAAGAGCTTTGGACAACGGCGTGGAAAACGCCTTCGATTATCCCGGTTTTGTTCCCGCCTATATCCGCCCGCTTTTCTGTGAAGGAAAAGGACCTTTCCGCTGGGTCGCACTTTCAGGCGAAAAAGAAGACATCTATAAAACCGATGAAGCAATAATGAATCTCTTTCCTGAAAACGATCATCTCTCTCGTTGGCTGACATTGGCACAGGAACAGGTTGAATTCCAGGGTTTGCCCGCACGAATTTGTTGGCTCGGCTACGGCGAACGTGCCAAAGCCGGTCTTAAATTAAACGAAATGGTTGCGAGCGGAGAACTCAAAGCCCCGATCGTCATCGGCAGAGACCACCTCGATTGCGGAAGCGTAGCGAGTCCAAACCGCGAAACCGAAGCGATGAAAGACGGCTCCGATGCGATCGCCGATTGGGTTTATCTCAACGCAATGATCAACGCCGTCGGCGGAGCAACATGGGTCTCACTTCACCACGGCGGCGGCGTAGGCATCGGCTATTCACTCCACGCCGGACAAGTGATCGTCGCGGACGGCACACCGGAAGCAGCAGCAAGAATTGAAAGAGTTTTAACTACAGACCCCGGAATGGGCGTTGTCCGTCACGTTGACGCTGGTTATGAACAAGCTATTGAATTTGCCAAAATAAATGATGTGAAAGTGCCGATTAGTGAATAGGAATCAATGCCCGAACTTGAAGATCTTATTTTAGATGCGCGTTTCTTGCATTCAGAGTTTGATGCCCTGATGCTTTAAAATATTGATGTTATGATGCTATAAATAGGGCATGAGGACGACTATTACAATTGAAGACGAAGTAGTTTCGGGGATCAAGGAACTGCAAAGGAAGTTTCCAAAGAAATCGTTTAATGAGATCGTAAATGAAACACTGAAAAGGGGTTTATCGCTCACCGCTGAAATCCCACAAAAGGAGTTTTCAATCAATCCGCTGGATGCCGAACACAAGAAAAATCTCGATTTCGACAATATTGGCAGGCTGCTGGAAATTATCGACGGAGCGGAGCACAAATGATCTTAATCGATGCAAATCTGCTTCTATATGCGTATGTTCCCTCTTTCCGACAGCACAAAACTGCCAAAGCATTTATTGAAACGACACTTGCAAACAGGACGGAAATTGTAGCATTGTCTTGGCAGGTTATCCCCGCGTTTGTAAGAATTGGAACAAATCCGAGGGTTTTTAATAAGCCTTTTTCCTTGAAGGATGCCAGCGAAAGGATCGATACGCTGATCTCTCATCCGCTCGTTCAATCGTGGTTCCGACCGAACAACATTGGAAAATCTTTTCACGAATGTTGATCGATGGACAGGCAACCGGCGATCTTGTGATGGATGCGCATTTTGCCGCGCTTGCCATCGAATACGGAGCAACTCTTGCAACTACTGATCGGGATTTCACAAGATTTTCCGAACTTAAGACGCTGAATCCGCTCGTGCCATAACTCATTCTGATACGATATGATTCGAAGGAAGCGACCGTATCCATGATTAATGAAAACTGAAACAGCAAAAACTACACCGCGCACAGGAATCGACAGTATACTGCCATACCTCGCTTGGATAATCGCGTTACTCGCAACGGTTGGCAGTTTGTTTTTCAGCGAAGTGATGGAATTGCCGCCGTGTGTTTTGTGTTGGTATCAACGGATCGCGATGTTTCCGCTTGTTTTCATAATTGGGACTGGGATTATTCTCAAGGACAAACGTTTGAAGGCGTATGCGTTGCCTCTTTGTTTAATCGGGCTGGCGATTGCGGGGTATCATAACCTGCTTTATTACGGGTTCATTCCGGAAGCTATTACGCCATGCGCGGAAGGCGCGTCGTGCACGGAAAAACAAATCGAATGGCTTGGGTTTGTAACGATTCCGCTAATGGGGCTCGCGTCTTTTCTATCGATCGCGGTATGTTTATTGTTTTATAAACCTAAGGAGCAATAATTTTATGAGTAAGGAAATCAAAATTTTGGGTTCGATCGGATTCGCAGTTATTGCAATTGCTGTAATTGGATCGAGTTTGTATAGGAATTCTTCGCCAGTTTCGACTACGGCGGCGGATCCCGTTTCGCGGAAGGCGTGGAGCGAAAACGAAGCATTTATAAAGGATGACAGCCCGACGCTCGGACCGAAGGATGCGAAGGTCACTATCGTTGAATTCTTAGACCCGGAATGCGAGTCTTGCGCTGCGTTTCATCCGATAGTAAAAAAGGCGCTGAAAGATTACGAAGGAAAGGTCAGACTCGTTATTAGATATATGCCGCTTCACCCGAATTCTCTTTCGGCGGCAACTTTTCTTGAAGCGGCTGGCGAACAAGGGAAATACTGGGAGGCTCAGGACTACCTTCTCGGAAAACAAGCGGAATGGGGAACGAAACACGGTCCGTCTCATGATGCTCCGCAACCTGATGTAAACGTTTTATTCAAGAAATATGCTGTCGAACTCGGACTCAATCTTGAACAAATGAACGCAGTTTATGCGGAGAATAAATACGCGTCGAAAATAGAACGTGATAAAAGGGATGGGCAAACCTTGGGCGTAAGGCAAACTCCGACATTGTTTATAAACGGGACGAAATTGGAGCGTTTGGATGAAACGAGCTTGAGATATTTGATCGATGCGGGTTTGAAATAGCCGAAGTCGGAGCGCGGACATCCCTTTCTTTTCGTATCGGTAGCCCAAGCTTAAGCGCGGGTTGCTGTGGACGACGGTGTGGTCTTCAGGGAAGCCCTCCCTAACGGTCAGGCTACGGACACTTCGAACGCGTCGCGTTCGTGCGGACAGGATGTCCGCGCTCTCGGAGGAACTAAAATAAGCGGTTTTGCCCGGATTTGATCTCCATCAATACCTTTTCTAGGTCGATTGGATCCAAGTTTTCCATGTGTTTTACGATATCTTCCTTTTCTTCACGTGAAAGCCCCGACCAAATTGTCGAAAATCTGGGTTCTTGTTTGATATTGTAAATTACTTCGTTCGGAGTCATAGGAAAGTCTCTTTGGGATTCTATGATAAAATTCCCGTCGTATCACGGCAAAGACAAAAACGAAAGGCTTTGAAATTTTTTAACCACATTTACACACCGCCACCTTCAATCCTTCCAGTAATATAAATACGCGATTTAGGATATATTTACATTTTCGTTGTAGACTAAAACATCAATCAATCAAATTCGGAGGACAGGAATGAAATCTGCGAGATTCTCGCTTAAGCTATTGGCGTTTGTGCTAGTCGTATCGGTTTACGCTTCGGCGCAAGAAAAACATTATTACCAAACTGATTTTTCGCCCCAGGAGTTTCAGCAGCGTCGCGCGAAGATCTTCGAGGCGATTGGAAACAAGGCGATTGCGTTGGTTCAAGGAAACCGAGGGGCAGGCGATTTCAACGTTTTTCGACAGACTAACACTTTTTATTATCTTACGGGACTTGAAACTCCTCACGCTTATTTGCTGCTCGATGGGCGAAATAAGCGAGCGACGCTCTACGTTCCGCATCGGGACGAAGGACGCGAACGCAATGAAGGGAAGATTCTTTCGGCGGAAGACGAAGATCTTGTTAAAGGGCTTACCGGTGTTGACAATGTGCGGGCGCTTGAAACGCTCTCGGGTGATTTGGTTGGTGGGCAGATGCGTCCGCCGGCGCCTTTGCTTTATACACCTTTGAGTCCTGCGGAAACCGGAACGGACAGCCGCGATGAATTGCTAAACGAGCAAGCACGCGTTTCGTCAAACCCCTGGGATGGACAACCGTCGCGCGAGGCAAGATTTAGGGAGCTTTTGAATCTTCGCGCTCCGCAATATGAAATTCGGGATCTTTCTCCGATTCTGGACTCGATGCGTTTAATCAAGAGTAAAAAAGAGATCGAGGTAATAAGAAAAGCTACTGAAATTGCGGGTTTGGCAATAATCGAAGCGATGCGCTCGACTAAGCCGGGCGTTTACGAATATCAGCTCGATGCTGCTGCGAAGTATGTTTTCTATTTACACGGAGCCCGCGGAGATGGTTATGCCTCGATCATCGGCGGCGGAACAAACGCGTTTAAAGGGCACTATTTCCAGAAAACCGACTCGCTTAAAGACGGTGATCTCGTGCTTATGGATTACGCGCCCGATTATCGCTATTACACGAGCGATGTTACCCGTATGTGGCCGGTAAACGGGAAATACACGTCCGAACAGCGCGCGCTTTGTGACTACATACTTGCTTATCGAGAAGTGCTTTTTAAATATATCCGACCCGGGGTTACTTCGGACGAAGTGCTCGATGGAGCAGCGCGGGATATGGAAAAGTATCTTGTCGGCAAGACATTTGCTAATGCCGCGCATTTGAAAGCGGTGAAGGACGGGTTGAAATTTCGCGGTCATTTTCAGCATCCGGTGGGAATGGCGGTTCACGACGTTGGGCAAATTCGCGGTGTAAAATTGCAGCCGGGAATGGTTTTTACGATCGACCCGATGATTTGGATACCGGAAGAAAAGCTTTATATCAGGATGGAGGATATGGCGTTGGTTACAGAAACCGGAGTTGAAAATCTAAGTGCGTTTGTTCCTTCGAAATTGGATGACATCGAGAACACCATGAATGAAGAAGGTTTGGTGCAATTTCGACCGGCGATACAATTGCCACTAAAAAAATAACTTTTATGAAGATCCAGAGTAATCGAATGCGAGTTTTGTTTTTCGGATTTCTGCTTTCAGTTTGTTTCGCGCCTGCCGTTTTTGGATTTCGGGATCTCTATCCGAAAAATCCAAATATCGATGTTATCAACTACGTTTTTAAGTTGGAATTATCGGACCAAACGGATGAAATTGTTGGCGAGACTACAGTCGATGTTCGTTTCGTGAGGGACGGGGTGCAGGAATTGAGGCTTGATTTAACCAAATTTTCTAAGGAATTGGGTAACAAGGGAATGACGGTGAGCAGTGTGAAGTCAGATAACAAAGCGCTCGAGTATCGTCACGAAAACAACGCCGTTTTTGTAAAATTGCCCGCCGCTTCTACAAAGAATCAGCGCGAGAAATACACGATATTCTACCGGGGAATTCCCGCGTCCGGGCTGAAAATCGCAAACAACAAATACGGCGAACGCACATTTTTCAGCGACAATTGGGCGGATAAAGGACGCAATTGGCTGGCGACGGTCGATCATCCGTACGACAAGGCGATGTGCGAATTTGTCGTCACCGCTCCGAGTCATTATCAGGTCATTTCCAATGGCTTGAAGGTTGAAGAAACCGATCTTCCAAACGCCAAACGACTAACGCATTGGAAACAGTCCGTACCAATTGCTTCGTGGCTTTATGTGCTCGGTGTGGCTCGTTTTGCCGTTAGGTATGAGAATGGATTTAACGGTATATCCATTCAGACGTGGGTTTACCATCAAGACCGCGACGCCGGTTTTTATGATTTTGATGACACTACAAGAAAAGCGCTGGCGTTTTACAGCGACGCAATTGGTCCGTTTTCATACGAAAAACTTGCGAATATCCAATCCAATAGCGTTAGCGGCGGAATGGAAGCGGCATCCGCCATATTTTATAGTGAAAACGTGGTCACGGGCGATAGATCAATTCGTTGGCGAAATGTGGTAATTCACGAAATCGCCCATCAGTGGTTTGGTAACGCTGTAACGGAAAAAGACTGGGATGAAGTTTGGCTTAGCGAAGGTTTCGCAACTTATTTTACCTTGCTTTTTATCGAGCACCAATATGGTCGCGACGCGTTTCTCGAAGGCCTTAGATCGAGCAAAACCTCGGTAGATGCATTCTACTTAAAACGCCCTGATTATCGTATTATTCACGAGAATCTGAAGGATATGAAAGATGTAACGACTAGCCAGATTTATCAAAAGGGTAGTTGGACGCTGCATATGCTGCGTGGCGTGGTCGGCACGGAAGATTTTTGGAAGGGGATACGGAATTATTACCAGAGATATCGCGATTCCAATGCAACGGTGGATGATTTTCGGCGTGTAATGGAAGAAGCTTCGGGCAAGGACTTATCGGGGTTTTTCGATCAATGGTTATTCAGGCCCGGAACGCTCAAATATAAGGGAAGTTGGCGATTTGATCCTGATAAAAAACAAATCGGGATTAAGCTTGATCAAATGCAGACGGATCGCACTATTTTCAAAATGCCTGTCGAAATCGCCATATATTATCCGGGGCAAACTAAACCGCGGATCGAAACAGTTGAGGTAAATGAAAAATCCAATGTATTTTCATTAAAGGTTACGGCGGAACCTGAAAAAGTAGTTCTTGACCCAAATATGTGGATACTGATGGATGCTGATTTCGTGAAGGCGGAATGGTGATTCCGGCCTAATGCCTATCAATGAGAGTGAATTATTTTTTCTTCTTCGCCGGTTTCGGTTTCAGCGAAGCGATGTATTCGCAGCTCTCTTTGAATAATTCGGCGAGTTTGTCGAAATCGTCCACTATCTTTTCAGGCAGAACGATGTACCCTCGCCTAACGCTGTTATATTGGATGGATTCTTTCCCACCTAGTTCTTCGATCAATTCTTCTTTTCGAGTGTCGGAATATCTGAAGGTGAACTCGCCCGTATTATCGACGAATAAAAACATATGACCGTTTTGCGATGTGTAGGCATTCGCCGCGCCTTTGCGTTTTTGATCTGGGAGGGTCGCGATAAGGCGGTCGTAAAGTTCAATTCTTTCTTCCGGTGCGCCGGGTTTCTTTTTCGCGATAAAATCTCTTACATAAATTCCAAACGACAAATAATTTATTTCGTAGAAATTACCAGATGCTGCGGAAGCGGAGCGAGAGGTATATGCTCGCTCGCGGAAAAACCCGAATTATCAAACATTTCCTTAATTTCTTTGAAAGTGTAGGCATCACCGGCGGGCGTTCCGGCTAACATCGTCATACTAAACATCGCCTCGACGGGAGGCGAAACCCGATCATCGTTTGGAATAAATTCAAGTGTTATTACTTTTCCATTGTCGCCTAGCGAATCGTGAATTTTCGCAAGGAGTTTTTCGCAGGTTCCTTTGTCAAAGTGGTGCAAGAAATTTGTAAGCAAGACGACATCGTAATCCTCACCAAAATCTTCCTCGAACGCGTTGCCTTCGATCAGATGATGACGATCGGCAACACCGAATTTCTCAGCATTTTCTGTCGCGACTTCCAACACGTTTGCCCAATCGAGCGCATGAATCTCGGCATTTGGATATTTTTGGGCAACGGCGATGCCGAATATGCCGTGTCCGGCGGCGATATCAAGAACCTTTAATTTTTGATCAGGCGGGAAATCAAGTTTTTCGGCAATTATTTGCGAAACGGGAAACATCATTCCCATCATTCCGCGTGCGAATTTCACCCACATAGGGCTTTCCGGATCAAGCGAGCCTTCCGCGATCGTCGAGCCTCCCTGGCGCACAGCATTTGGCAGGCCGGCAAATCCCTGAAGCAATTTATCGGATATTATAAAATCTGCCGTGCCGCCCAAATAAGATGGTGGACCCTTCACAAGAAATTGAGCGGACACTTCGGTTAGCTGATATTCATTATTTTCCTTTGTCAAAAAACCTAAAACCGTAAGCGCATCGCACAAAATACGAATTCCCCGTTCGGAGGCGTTGCATGCTCGTGCAATTGTTTCGCCCGTTTTATTTCCTTCAGCCATCCTTGTAAACAGCTCGATCTCGATTCCGGCTTTGAGCGCGTAAGACTGCTGGTAGGCACTTAACGTTTGAAAAATTATTTCCGGTCCAACGGGGGCGGTTTGCTGCATGATGATTTCTCCTGATTAAAATATTTGTTCGATTTCAAACAACAATAAGGCAACTCAGATCTTAAATCAATCAAATTTTGTCTGAGCTACGTTTGCTTGAAGAAAGTTTACAAGTACGCAGTGTCTTAGCTACCAGTCTCCCGCATACTTTAAGTAATCTTGTGTCGTCCCGTCTAGAAATTCATATTTAAGACGGTTTAACTGTCTGATGTGAATGTAGTCGTGGGCAAGCCAGTTTGCGAGGAACAGTTGAGCGGACATTCTGCCTTGCGTGGGATGGTCGTGAGCGTTTTCCCAATTCGGATTTTCAAGCGATCGCAGCCATTCAATCGAGATTTCTCTCTCATTAAGAAAGCTGGATAATTTCTCATCAAAATCTTGGCCGATATATTTTCTTCTTTCTACCCAGCCGGCGGGGTCGATCGCGGGCAATGGAAAAGTAGGATTTTCTAAACAATGTTTCACTCGTGCGCGGAAATCTTCCCGCTCTTCATCGTAGAGATGACAAACCACTTCGAGCAGACACCATTTATCGGGTGCAGGTTTCCAGAGCACTGCGTTGATTTCCGTTCCGTTTAGCAACGCCTCAAAAACCATTCGGTTTCTAGCGAGCTCATTAATTATGTGTGCCTGCTCCATTAGCTTTTCGTAGAAGCCAGTTTACCTGCAATGAAAGCGGTCGGAATATACGCTGCGACAAGGTCCAAAACTATAAACCAGGTCGGCGCGGGTATCATCGAGGCGGCGGCGATTCCACCAAGCAGCGTAAACGCTCCAATTCCCAACGCAAACGACATTTTGTGCCTTGCGGCGATCAACGCGGCAACAAGCGCTCCGACAAAGGAGCCAAGCGCGTGCGCAAGAAATGGCATTATGAAATGTTTCGCGGTAAGCAGAGGCATTGCCACCTTCATTCCTTCAATCGTTGTCATATCAGCGCCGTCCGGAGGCGGAATTATCGAACCGCCGATCATGATGATTCCAACATTTACTGCGCCGCCAAACAAAATACCGGCGATTACTGCCAAGATGTTTCTTACGATATTGTTTATAGATTTATCCTCGGTTGTAATAATATAGGTTAGCCGCGAAAATAGCTCGATAAACAACGCTTTGTCTAAACAAACCAAGTGGTAATTGAAAACCTTGTTCCTTCCGTAACGGTAGTTACTTCATGCGGGACATCCGGCGCGAAGGCTATTAGCAAACCGGCTTCACTTTCAAGCGGCAGTCCAACCGAATGCCAACCAGGATTATCAAGCAGCCCATAAAATGTGAGATTACCGCCGCAGTAATCGCCTTCTTCCCGGTTTTCGCCTTCCTGATTGACAAAGATTATTACGGAAATTTTGCGGTCACTGATGATTGACGGAAGATCTACTCCCGTTGAAATATCACGATGCATTCGGTAGTAATCGCCTTCGTCATATCTCGTGAATTTGATCGGCTGGACACCGGTCAGCTTTACGCTGAAGTGTTTCTCAATCGCCGGCATCAATGCTAACAGTTTTTTTTCGCGAATCGCTTCCTCGGATGAAGCCGGAATACCGATAGCTTCCTTCCGTTTCTTAATTTCTTCGTTTACGTCTTTCCCTGTTTCCGGGTTCCACACTTCGCCCGTGACGGTAGCTGCGCTCTCTATTTCAGAACATAACTGCCCGCAAATTTCAGGTGGCAAGAACCCGTAAATTGAGTAAATGCGAAACTGCTCGAAGAAATCGGGAAACGGCATTCGAAATCATTCCTACATTGGACTACCAACACATGTGAAACCGGTTGGTCCGGATTCGGTATTAATGCAGACCAATCCAGGGCAGCACGGATCCGGATCATCCGTACATGGCTGTCCGTCGGTTACGCACGTGCTTTGTGCATTTGCGGCGATCGGTGCAACCAATGATGTTATCAATGGAATAGAAATGCCAAGCGCGGTTGCCGACCGAAGCAATGAACGACGGGTTATACCCGATGTATCAATCGGAATCTCTGTATACTGATCGATCAATTTCGCATTTTTAAGTTGGTCAATCGTAAACCAAATCATTTCTTCGGTCATTTTGGTTTTTAGCTGCCTTCCAATTGACTGAGTGGCTTCCAAGATTGTGGTTTTGCCATCGCATTGTTCCATGATCGCCTGTGCTGTTTCATTTAGACAATACGCTCTGTTGTTTTCCAAATCGTAAATTAGGAGCTCATTAGGAAGCTTGTTTACGACAAGCTTTCTGGTTCGAAGCGAAGGAAGTATCTGCTGTTCTTTCACGGGTGTAATTTCTCCTTAACTGCATGTTCTTAATTAGCAAGATTCTGTGTTACACCGCAAACATACGCCGAGAAGAATAGGGTGTCAATCTATTTTTTTGATTTAACGGAATATATGCCCTGCAATGATTTGAAAGTGTTCCGGAAAGGTAGTCGTTACGGGGTTTCCGGGTTTTTTGCAATAAAGCTCTCAAGCTTTTTTTTGTCCTTATAACCGGGTACTTTCGTAAGAAATAATTTGTATTCACGCGTTGCGAGATGATTTGCGCCGGCGAGCTGGTACAGGTGGGCAAGTTGTAGGTGGATCTCCGCCATTCCGATCGGGTCCAAAAGAAGCGCTTTGTTTAAGGCTTCGGCGCCGAGATTTCCATGACGGGTTTGCAGATATGTCTCGCCGAGAAGTTGGAATGCGCGTGCGGATTTAGGGTCGATCTCTGCTGCTTGTTTGAGGACGGCGATTGCGGCCTCATATTCTTTCTGCGAAATTCGAATCATTCCAACATTTATCCATGCAGGCGTATAATCGATCTTCTGTTCGAGTGATTTCTTGTAAGCCGCGAGCGCTTCGGCATATGATTTTTTATCCTGATAAATTGATCCGAGTTTTGCCCACGCGACGAAATCCGCGGGGTCGAGGGCGACGATCTGTTTTAAGAGAGATAAGGCTTTATTCGTGTCTTTATTTTTTTCCGCCTCAGCTGTTTGCTTGTAATACTCTTCCGTTTGCGGATTTACCGGACGCGAAAACCTGGCAGAAACTACACCCGAAGCAGGAGACCTACCCGAAGGCGTTGCTTGAATTTCGAAATCCTCACGCAGTTGTCCGAGAGCGGCGGACAGAGTCTTTCGCGCGACCTCAATGCCATCGATCTCGACAATCAGGGTTTCGCCGGGTGACCGAAGTTTAAAACAGTAGTTTCCCGTTTTTCCAATTCTCAATTTTTCGTTGGGACGCGGACCACCCGAAAGCGTGATCGAAAGGTTTGGAAATCTACCATCCGCCTCCAAACCCGAGATTCTTATCTTTCCGAATACATATGGGACGTGGGCGAATGGTGAATCGAATGAAGGCGCATTTCCCGATTCCGCACAGAATTCATCCGCCTGAGCGCTGATTTGAACCGCGAACACAAACAATAAAATTATCAGATAGGATCTCGACAACATGCTTCCAGTTTTGAACGGCGTGCTAAACTTATTTGCAATGAAACAAAAATAGTCATGCCTTCGAGCGAAGTCAAGAAAAATTCTCGGGCGTCCTAATTTACTCGTTTGACTTCAGCAAGTTTGAAATCGAGATCTGATAGATCCTGCTCAGGCCATTTTCATACTTCAAAGCCTCATTTTCGAATGCTTCGAGCGAACCAAACTCTTTTGGCTTCACAGACGTTCGGCGGCTCGTAAAATATAATATTTTTGTTTTCCAATCGACAAACGGGCAGTAATCCATTCGCTTTGAGTTCACACCCGGACCCATATTTTTCGCCTTGCTCCAATTATTATCCGCGTTGCGAAAGCTGATATACATATCGCCGCTTCCGAGACCGTCTTCCCGCTGATAACCGCCAAAGATCAGGAAGGATTCGTCCGGCGCGATATAGGAATTGTATTCGTGCGAATCTGTGTTGACTGCGTCGCTGAGTACGAATGGATCGATATATTTGGTTCCATCCCAACCGCTAAACATTATGTCGGGTGCGTTTTTTGGTCCCATCGGCTCGCGTGTGAAATAGATATTCCGGTTTGACGCAACTGACGGATAAAACTCATCTTTTTCCGTATTTACGGGGGCGCCGAGGTTTTCCGGTTTTGACCATTCTGATTTCAAATTCGTCCGTTTAACAAACCAAATATCAAAATCTTTCGCATCTCCGGTGCCATTTAGCGGACGGTTTGAAACGAAATAAATTGTGAGTCCATCGGGCGAAAGCGATGCCTCCAGATCTTTGTAAGCGCCGGCAAATTTCGCTTTTTGTGGTTTGTGCCACTTGCCGCCTTTTTTCCTCAAAACGGCAATTGTTGAGATCTCTTCATTCGGACTCTGCAGCGTGACATACGCCTCATCTCCGGCCAGCGTCATCGTAAAATCCCTGACCTTTGGATATTTTGATAATACGTCCAACGCAGGCGACACAGTTTGCCCGAACACGATCAGCGAAGAAGCCAAAGTTAGTGTGATAAAAACTACGATATTTTGGATTATATTCATGATAATAAAGCACTTACGGTTTTAATTGAGAAACTGTAAATTTATCAGCTTTTTGAAAAAAATCAAATGTTTTTGTTGCGCTCCAAAAGATAGCTCCATTACAAGGCAGCCGTAGCCAACGTAAATTCGAAAATTTGCCGAAGAAACCCGCTTCGAATTATTCTCGACCAGTTCAAACCAAAACAAAACGGAAAAGTTTAAAATGAGGTTTCAATTCAATTCAAGGTGTAATTAATTCCGCGTCCCGCCCCATGTTTTTCAATTAAATATCTCGAAACCAAATCAGCCAAAAGTCTCTTAACGGTTGAGTTTGCAATGCCAAGTTTCCCGGCGATTTCTCCTGATTTGCATCCCGGATGATTTCCGATAAAGGTAATAATCGAACTTTCGCGCGGAGAAAGGTGGGCATAAACGCCCTGTGTCCGTATTTTTTTCAGGAGTTGTTTTTGGATTTTCTTTATTGAATCAAGAAAGAAACTCAGCCACTCATCGACATTTTCATTAGGACGCTCGGATTGACAGTTTCTAAGAGCTCGATAATATTCAGCTTTTCGATTTTCAATTTCGTGTTCGAAACTTACATATTGAATCCATGTATAGCCTTGTTTTAGCAATAGAAGAGTTGAGATAAGCCGGCTCAATCGTCCATTACCGTCTTGAAAAGGGTGAATACTGAGAAATTCATATGTGAATAGCGCGGATTTAACAAGGGGATGCGTTTCTTTATCCTTGTCATTCCATTTAATCAACGCGGACATCGCTTCCTGAGTTGAAAGTCCCGGTTCGGTTGTTTGGAAGATTACTTGCATTGTTCCATCGGGACGGGTCGCT
>JBGTGX010000084.1:0-7664 GCA_041746475.1 Pyrinomonadaceae bacterium
TCTTGTGAAAATTAAAAACTTTTCCGCTTTCGGTGTCTCGTATCTTTTGATGTCGCGTCCGGCTAAGAATGGTTTTATCAATTCCGCACTTTTAGCATCTTCGGCAATGAGGCGATTCTTTGTTTCGGCATCAATGACAAAAGCCTCATTCAAAACCCGTTTTAATTCCATAATAAATTTTGCCGTCAACATATTCGCCGAGCGGAACGCCCATTTTGTTTAATTTGTCGAGCAATTCCTGAACATCTTTGCTTGATAAAGACCAACCGCTGTCGCTCAAATGTTCCTTTTTAACTTCAAATTTGTTTCGGGCGACAATTTCGGTCAGAGTTTGGTTTTCAAACTCAAGCGATTCGATCTGCATTGAATCAAAACTCTCCGTTTCCTTGTCGCTTTTGCGAACGATGACAATGCAGGGATAAGTTGTTGCACCTTGAAAAACGGGCAGATCGCCGAAGTCTATAATTTCCTTTATCTCAAATTGTTTGAGCCAACGCCGAAGCGATTCGCCGTAATTTGCCCGAAGCCATTTATTTGCAACAATGATTCCGAATTCGCCGCCGTTTTTCAAAAGATTTATATATTGCTCAAAGAAATAAACATACAAATCAGCCACGCCGTGATAAGTTTCAAACTTCATTTTGAGCAAGGGTTTTGCATCGCCCAAAAGTTCCTGCCGAACATAAGGCGGATTGCCGACAATTGCATCGAAGCCGCCTTTTTGGAAGACTTTGGGGAATGTTGATTTGAAATTCAACGGATTCAGCTTTTTCAAATCCTTTGTGTCAAAGAGCATTCCGTCCATTATGTCGAAATCTATCAGCGAATTGCCGTGAACGATATTTTTGCTCAGCGACGGCAAAAGCTGTTCGCGGAAACCTGTCAGATATTGTTGGGCGGTGGCGGTTGTTTCTTCTTCGAGCAGTTTGAGATAAAGCGAGAGTTGGGCAACCTCGACCGCCTGTGCGTCCAGATCAACTCCATAAATATTGTTGAGCAGAATATCGCGTTTGTAGGAAAGTGTCAGTTGCAAAATACCTTCGGCTGTTTCGCGTGCCTTGTTTTCCTTTATTGCGTTTGCACGCCGCATTTTGTTTTCGTCAAACCAGCGGACATGATACGCGATCAGATAATCAAAAACGCCGAGCAAAAATGACCCCGAACCGCAAGCGATGTCGGCAAAATGCATCTCCGCGATCTCTTCCGGGGATTTTGCAGAAACACGCACGGAGTAAGTGTGCTCTTCGGTATCGTCATCTGCGCCCTTACTCCGTGCAGGCTTCTGCATTTCGTCATCTGCGCCCTTACTCCGTGCAGGCTTCTGCATTTCGGCGATCTCTTCCGGGGATTTTGCAGAAACACGCACGGAGTAAGTGTGCTCTTCGGTGTCGTGATCTGCGCCCTTACTTCGTGAGGGCTTCTGCATTTCGTCATCTGCGCCCTTACTCCGTGCGGGCTTCTGCATTTCGTCATCTGCGCCCTTACTCCGTGCAGGCTTCTGCATTTCGTCATCTGCGCCCTTACTCCGTGCAGGCTTCTGCATTTCATCATCTGCGCCCTTACTTCGTGCAGGCTTCCGCATTTCGTCATCTTTGCCCTTACTTCGTGCGGGCTTCTGCACTGTTAGGAGTTTTCCAACCGTGTTTTCGACAATATAACGGACAATATATTCCGGCGTGTAATAAACTCCGCCCGCCTTTCGGACCTCGGGTTTTTCGACCACCTTGGCACGTTTGTCCGTCGCCTCAATGGTCTTTCCGAGAAATCTTTCGTAAATACTTCCGAGAATGTGAATCGGGATCGTATTGAAATCGTAAGGCGAATATTCGGATGAGAGCCAATCTCTAATGAGTTCAAAAGCCTTTGGATCAGGAGCAAACTTGGGATTATCGAGAAGCGAATGCGGTTTGAAAATGATGCCATTATAAATCTTGTTGAGCCTTGCAGATTCCGCTACAAAATCGCGCCACGCAGAACCCGATTTCTTGCCAAGTTCGTTGATTACCTCTCGCGGCTCGACCAGTTTGTCTGCGAGGAAACGAATAAAAACAAGCCTGTCCAAAGTCCTCTGCGTGATCTCCGTCAACGCCTCTCCGTCGAGGCTCGGGTTTTTATTCTTAAACGCCCTTGCAAGTTCTTCGCGGTAAGAATCCAATTCGCTCAAGAATTCCTCATCGACCGGCTCGATCTGTGCGGTGCGAAATTGCTTTGCCTTTCGCTTGCCGCGGGCCTTCGGCAATTTCTCCGCATACTTCTCTATAGCGCCATCGGCAATCGCTTCGCGTGAAAATAGGTAATAGATCTCACGAAATTTCTCTTCGTCTGCAAAGTCCTGATAGTGATATTTTTTGTGAATGCGGTCAAGCGCAGTATCTATTGAGGGTTTGTAACGTGAATCCAGAATAAAGAATCGATCAAAATCAGTCAGGATCGCCAGGGGCGTGTTGGAATTCCAACCATAACGAAGCGTTTGAAAACAATAATCTTTGTTTTCAAGATTGGGCATCGGCTTTTTTGCTTCGGCAATTAGGCGGGTTTGCTGAAAATCCGGTGCAACAAAAAAAGCATAATCAGCGCGTTTTCTGCCGCCCCTTCAGAGCTTGGTGTGTGTGATGTATTCTTTACGACGCATTCCGCTTCGCTTCATACGGGGCTATTATCTTTCGTCATCTCGCGACGATTGTTTGGAATTGCTAAATGTTGCTGATTTTATCACAGCATTCTATTAAAATTGAGTTTGAGAAATTCCCACGACTTGCATCGTGGGCAACAAATATATCACCGATCTTATCGGCTAAAAGCTACTCCCATTATTTCAAGCTTTCTAAATTCTCATTCAAGGTCTTTGTTTGAGTTTCGATCTCGGCGACTCTTTCCCGTACAGCTTCCACCTTTTCGGCAGGCGCTTTGCTAACAAAGTTTTCATTGGAAAGCTGTTTTGATAATCTTTCGCCTTCTTCAACAAGTTTGTTTATCTGATTTTGGAGACGCTCGCGTTCTTTCGGGAAATCGATCAAGCCTTCAAGGGGAATGGCGATTTCCGCTCCGTTTGTCAGCACGCCCTTTGCGGATGCATCAGGAACATCTAATCCACCCGCGATAATTATTTTATTTGCCCGGGCGAGTTTTAGAATTTGCGCCTCGTTTTCGTGAAAGATCTTATGGATTTTATCATTCGCCGCGATGTGGACAGAGATCTTGTCAGAGGGTTTTATCTGCATTTCCGCACGGATATTGCGAATCTTGGTAATGAGCTCAAAGATCAACTGCATTTCCGATTCGGCTTTTTCATCGATCAAACTCTCATCTCCAACCGGGAAATCTGCGAGCATGATCGTCGGATCGGCCGATCGATAAGCCGCATTGTGCAAATCTGCGTTTGTATTTGGTAATTTCTGCCAGAGTTCTTCCGTCAGATACGGCATAAACGGATGCAGCAGACGCAAGGACTGCTCTAAAATTGTGATAATTCTCGTTCTCGCTTCAATTTGAGAACTTTCTGTGCCCTCCATAACTGTCGGGTTTCCGCCCTTTTCTTCGGTTTTACTGCTAACTGCTGATTGCTCATTGCTCGCTGAACTGATCTCATCTTTAACCAGCTCAATATACCAATCGCAGAAATCGTCCCAGAAGAAATGGTAAAGTTTATCAACCGCAACGTGGAACGCGTATTTGTCGAGTGCCTCGTTTACGTGTTTGGCGGTTTTGTTAAGACGAGAAATTATCCATCTGTCTGAGATTGGAAGACCATCGACAACACCCTTACTATCGTTCGGGTTTCTGCAATTATCTTCGATCACAGCCCTACTATCGTGCGGGTTTCTGTAATTATCCTCGATCACACCCTTACTATCGTGCGGGTTTCTGCAAATCCCGATTGATCCAGGGTCAACCTTTGCGCCTTCGGCATTCATCAGGCAAAAGCGTGTCGCGTTCCAAATCTTATTGGCAAAATTGCGATACGACTCAACCTTTTCATCACGCCAGGCAAAATTTGCTCCGGTTGCCGAACCTGCCAAGGTCATACGGGTTGCATCAACACCGTATTTATCGAAGACTTCTAGAGGATCAACTCCGTTGCCTTTTGATTTGGACATTCGCAGTCCATTTTCATCAAGGACGGTTCCCGTAATATAAACATCATCGAAAGGTCTTTCACCGACAAATTTTAACGCCGCCATAACCATCCTCGAAACCCACAAAAAGATTATTTCACGGGCGGTTACAATTACATTTGTGGGATGAAAAGCGTTTAAGTCCTGAGTCCGAAGTCCGAAGTCCAAAGTTGAAGAATTTTCGTCTTGACTTTGGACTTTGGACCTTGGACTTTGGACTGTCTCACCATCCCAACCTAAAGTTGAAAACGACCAAAGCCAGGAAGAAAACCATGTATCCAAAACGTCTTCATCTTGTGTCAATTTTGAAGTTCCGGCGAATTTGATCGCTTCCTCTCTGTTTTTTGCAACATAGACTTTTCCCTGCTCGTCATACCAGGCGGGAATCTGATGCCCCCACCAAAGTTGACGCGAAATTGTCCAGTCGCGCAGGTTTTCGAGCCAGTCGGTATAAACCTTCGTGTGCGGATTGTGCGGTGTAAAACGCGGATAGTCGGTTTCGCGTTTTAGCTCCAGAGCCATATCACGCATCTCGTCCATTTTTACCCACCATTGCTCCGAGATCAGCGTTTCGATAACAGTTTTACAACGTTCGCAAACGGGCAGAACCATTTCGTAATCGTCAATTTTTTCGAGCAAATTTAATTCTTCAAATTTTTCAATTACTAATTTTCTTCCTTTGTAGCGATCTAAACCGTTGAAATCTTCGCCGGCATCATGATTCATCGTGCCGTCCAGATTCATTACGTTTAGTTGTGACAGGTTATGGCGGAGTCCCATCTCATAATCGTTCGGATCGTGGGCAGGTGTAATTTTTACCGCACCTGTTCCGAATTCCATATCAACGTATTCGTCAGCAATGATCGGAATCTCGCGGTTTGTTAAAGGCAGTTCGACCGTTTTACCGATCAAATCTTTGAAGCGTTCGTCATTCGGATTAACAGCAACTGCCGTATCGCCAAGCATTGTTTCAGGGCGCGTCGTCGCAACCGTTAAATATCGTACGCCTTCCGAAACCTTAGGGCTTCTGCCTGCTTTCTCCGATCCACTGCTCCCAGCCAACTGCTCACTGCTCACGGAACCAACACCCTCCATAACTGTCGGGTTTCCGCCTTTGTCTTCTGACTGCTCACCGCTCACTGATGACTGCTCACCGTCTTTTATCGGATATTGCAAATAATAAAGTTTCCCATCTTTTTTCTCTTTGTCTTCAACTTCCAGGTCAGAAAGAACGGTCTCATCATTTGGGCACCAATTTACGATTCTGGCCCCGCGATAAATATTTCCTTCTTCGTAAAGCCTGACAAAGACATTGCGGACAGCAGTGGACAAATTTTCATCCATCGTGAACGCCTCGCGCGACCAATCAACCGAAATTCCTTCCCGGCGAATTTGGTTTAGAATTGTGCCGCCGTATTTATGTTTCCATTCCCAAACCTTCTCGGTAAATGCTTCTCGTCCGATGTCCTGTGGAGTTTTATTTTCCTCGTCTTTGAGTTGGCGCGTAACCATCAACTGCGTAGAAATTCCTGCGTGATCTATACCGGGAAGAAACAGGGTGCGAAAACCGAGCATGCGTTTGCGGCGTGCCAACACGTCCATTATCGTATGCTGCAATGCATGTCCCATATGGAGGCTGCCCGTCACATTCGGCGGCGGAATTACGATCGAATATGTTTCAGCGTCTTCGTCGTCATTAATTTCCGGTGTAAAAAAACCGCTTTCTTCCCAGCGTTTATAATGATTTTTTTCCGCTTCTTTCGCGTTATATTGTGTTGATAATTCCATATAGAGTTCGATTGCAGGATCTCATTTCTTAAGAGACGCAAGATATAATAATCGAAAAAGCAGCGAACAGAAAAATCAGACTGCTCACTGCCCTCGGAAGTTCGTGTAAACGGCGACTATTCGTTCATGTTCTCATTCGCAATTTCCCTTATGATCCGCTCTGATTGCTGGGGCACAATTTCCCAGGCAATTTCTCTTATCGCCCGGTCTGAAAGATTCTCCATAACCCGGCGGGAAATCTCATCGATCAGCTCCGGCGTGATCAAATCAGCCGCCGATCGTTCGGCAGGAGCTTTTTCTTCAAGTTTTGCTTCAACCTTCGCAGCAATTTCTTCTATAAGCTTGGGGGAAATAGAATCGGTTTCTTGTGCTACTGGTGCGGCTTCAGATTCTTTGTAATCGTTTTCATATTCCGACGTCGAACCGGCGCCAGTCGTTCCAAACTCAGGCTCTGAATATTCAGTTTCTGCGGTTTCGGTGGCAGTGTCCGATTCATCATCAAATGGCGCCTCAGATCTGTCTTCTGAAAACTCGCTGATCGGGAGTTCTAAAAGATTTGCCTCATCGAGCGCGATTTCTTCTCCATCGGAATCGCTCATTTCCTGATAATCTGAAATAGTGCTCTCTAAGTCTTCACCCGATTCAGAGCCTTCATCGGTTACAAATTCATACGATTGAGAGGATTCGGCTTCTTCATCAATTTCGTAACCTTCTCCCTGTTGGTCACTCTCAATTTCTTCGTGCGAGCCAAATTCGCCCAGGTCATCCGTTTCGATGATCTCGAAATCGGTTCCGGAATCGTAGCTCGTGGTTTCAATTTCTCCGGTCGATTCAAATTGCTGTGTTGTTTCGTAAGATGAGTCAGCATCTGCGCGGGTTTCAAATTTCGTCAAATCGCCAACTGCCATTCCGCCAACCTGATCCGTCTGAATCATTTCATCGCCAATATCCGCATCTTCAAACTCCGAAGTAGGCGAAGATCCATTCTCGGTTTGATCGGCGACCCCTCCTGCCGCACCTGTGGCTAATTCAGAATGCGAAGTCTCATCTTCGACAGCGTCATTCGAGCTCAGCAAAATCGAAACCGTATTGACGAGCTGGTTTATCGATTGAAAGGGTTTGGTCAGAAAGTCGTCAGCGCCTACGCGCTTGGCTTCGTTTTCATCAAATGGCTCAAACGATCCGACGAGCAATACCACGGGGGTGCGCTTTTCACCATCGGATTGCCTGACCTTTTCACAAATTTCGTACCCATTTAAGCCCGGCATATTTACATCCGCAAGAATAATATCAGGCATATTTTCCCGAATTTTGTCCATTGCAGAATTCCCATCACCGACCGAAATCACATCAAACCCCTCGTCAGCAAATGTAAGATTAACGACCTTCTGAATTGTGACGGAATCGTCTGCCAATAAAAGTTTTTGTTTTGCCACTGAATTTCGCTCCCTGTAATTTTCAAAAACAACCTAAATGCATTGAGTTTGGGGCTTTCTTTATTTAGGTTTGAGTTTTATTTTTAGCTCTGGTAAACATCTGAAGCATCGATTTCAGCTGACTCGCAGAAAATGGTTTTGGTAAAAACGCGACTGCTCCGGCACTGAAGCTCGTCGAGGAAAGCGTTGAATTCTGCTCCGCCGTCATCATTATTACCGGTATAGCTGCCAATCGTTCATCCGATTGCATGAATTTGACAAGTTCCGTGCCCTGAATATACGGCATCACGACATCGAAAATAGCCGCATCGAAGGGATCGCCGGA
>JBGTGX010000085.1:0-15102 GCA_041746475.1 Pyrinomonadaceae bacterium
GTGAATCTATCTCCGCTTCTAAAGCAGCTTCCGTGAGCTGCTTTATCAATGGACCAAGCACCCCATCTTTACCCGTCATTGACTGTCCTGATTGAACAGCCTTCAACGCTTCTTCAAAATCAAACTTCTCTGTCATATCAAGTCTCCTTCCTTCATTATAGGTTATTGAATTGACACAGAATTTCTAACGCTCCCTCAGTTTCCAGCTTCTTTTCCAAAAGCTATTGTCGCCTTTCTGGATAAACATTCCCATACATGCAATTACCAACATCGCAATTCCAAAAATATCCGAATACCAATCCATGCTGTGTTTGTATCAACGTGGAGTTTAGTCATTTGTCCGAGAAGCGGAGTAGTCATGGATTCGGCGATTCGATTAGTGAATCGACATATCGCCTTCGCCTTTCGCGTTTATAAGCGCCAATCCGTTCCAAACTAATACGCTTTTGCAAACACAACTCGTTTGGCAGAAGTTTTTCCAGAATATACGCATTCCCCAGCCATTTCTATAGAGTTTAATGGAATGCAGCGAATCGTTGCTTTAGTTTCCTGCTTGATCTTTTCCTCAGTTTCGGCGGTACCGTCCCAATGTGCCATTACGAATCCGCCGGCTTCGATCTGCCCCTTAAAATCATCCCAGTTATCTACTTCGAAAGTATTCTGTTCTCGAAAGTTTAACGCCTTATTGTAAATATTTTCCTGAATTTCATTGAGAAGGTTCTTAATGTGGACCGCTATTCCTTCAAGCGGTAGCGTCTCTTTCGAAAGCTCGTCGCGACGAGCAACTTCTACTGTCCCGCTTTCGACATCTCTCATGCCGATTGCGAGTCTCACGGGCACGCCCTTTAGTTCGTATTCCGCAAACTTATATCCCGGCTTATATTTTTCATCATCGTCGATCTTAACCGAAATGCCGAACGACTTTAATTCATCCACGATCGGCGTGATTTTCCCTCTGATCTTTTCCAAATCTTCTTTCTCTCTAAAAATGGGAACGACCACAACCTGTATGGGAGCAAGTTTTGGAGGCAACACCAATCCGTTATCGTCCGAATGAGCCATGATCAGTGCACCCATCAAGCGGGTGGAAACGCCCCAACTCGTCGCCCAAGGATATTCCTGCTCATTGTCTTGATTGACAAACTTCACGTCGAAAGATTTGGCAAAACTTTGTCCCAAAAAATGAGAGGTTCCCGCTTGAAGGGCTTTTCCGTCCTGCATCAGTGCTTCAATGCAATAGGTGTCGACAGCGCCCGGAAATTTTTCGGCCGGGGTCTTCAGCCCTTGAATAACGGGCAAGGCCATCCAGCTTTCTGCAAACTCCGCGTATACTCCGAGCATTTTTTCGGTTTCTTCGATCGCTTCCAGTTCAGTAGCGTGAGCTGTGTGACCTTCCTGCCATAGAAATTCCGATGTACGTAAAAAGAGGCGCGTTCGCATCTCCCAACGTACAACATTTGCCCACTGGTTGATCAAAATCGGCAAATCGCGCCATGATTGGATCCAACCTCGATACGTGTTCCAAATTACCGCTTCTGAAGTTGGACGTACAATCAATTCTTCTTCGAGTTTTGCGTTTTCGTCAACGATCAAGCCTTTGCCATCAGGGTTTGCTTTCAAACGGTAGTGAGTAACAATCGCACATTCCTTGGCGAAACCCTCGGCGTGTTCTTCCTCTCTTTCAAGAAACGACTTTGGCACAAAAAGAGGGAAGTAAGCATTCTGATGTCCGGTCGCCTTGAACATATCGTCGAGCGCCCGCTGCATTTTTTCCCATATTGCAAAGCCGTAAGGTTTTATCACCATACAGCCGCGGACAGCAGAATTCTCCGCTAGATCTGCGCGCTTGATGATTTCGTTGTACCACTCCGAGTAGTTTTCGTTTCGTTTCGTTATTCCTTTAGCCATAAAAATCCCTTCGATAAAGATTATGATGATAAGGGAAAATGTTTCAAGAAACAACGTAAACGGGTGCCAACCAGGCGTTTAACCTGCGGCTTTATGAATCTTGTGGTAGATTAACGATATGGGCGAATTCAAATTGGATTTTCAGGATACTAAAACCGCGTTCGCAGACAAAAGTGACTCAGAACTAAACGAGAAATACCGGATGTTCAAGCTGCTGAACTCACCTGTGCTCAATGAAATAGGGACAAGATCTGCAGAATTTGCTTTAAGTATTGGCCTCCCGGTTTCATGGCTAATAAAGAAGACGATTTTCGAACAATTTTGCGGAGGCGAAACCATCGAGGAATGCCAATCAACGGTTGACCGACTTGGAAATTCGAACATCGGAACGATCCTGGATTATTCGGTAGAAGGTAAATCGGCGGAAGAAGATTTTGACCGGACGAAAGAAGAGACAATTCTTAATCTAAAACGGGCAAAGAACGACGACGATATTCCTTTCGCGGTTTTTAAGGTAACCGGCATCGCCCCGCTCGGTACATTAGAGAAGGTTTCTAACAAGGATGAGCTGGTAAAAGAATCGAACCGAGTAAAATGGGGAAATGCCAAAAGCCGCGTCAAAGAGATATGTGACTTTGCGCATTCGATCGATCAGCCCGTGTTTATTGATGCTGAAGAGTCTTGGATCCAAGGAGCGATTGATTTTCTGGCGACCGAAATGATGAAAAAATATAATCTCGAGCTTCCACTGATTTTCAATACGATTCAACTTTATAGACACGACCGACTTCAGTTTCTTAAGGATTCTCATGCAGCTGCGAAAAAAGACGGTTTTAAGCTAGCGGTTAAACTGGTTCGCGGAGCGTATATGGAAAAGGAACGCGAGCGAGCGAAAGAAATGGGATATATCTCGCCGATTCAACCGAACAAAGCAGCGACTGATCGTGATTATGATCTGGCTATCGATTATTGCCTCGACAATATCGAAGAAATC
This sequence comes from Pyrinomonadaceae bacterium, assembly GCA_041746475.1. Taxonomy (GTDB): domain Bacteria; phylum Acidobacteriota; class Blastocatellia; order Pyrinomonadales; family Pyrinomonadaceae; genus Aridibacter. The sequence goes on from JBGTGX010000085.1 coordinate 2,903, forward strand.
GCTTTTGTAGCCGGAACTCATAATGAACAAAGTGTCGAAAAACTTGCGCGTAAAATGCATGGGCGTGGTGTTCCTCATGATCATCCAAACGTTTTTTTCTCGCAACTTTTTGGTATGAGCGACAATCTTTCGTATATTCTAGCCGCTAAGGATTATAACGTCTCCAAATATGTGCCCTACGGTCCGGTAAAAGACGCCGTTCCTTATTTGATCAGGCGAGCGAGGGAAAATACCTCGGTAACCGGTCAAATGAGTCGCGAATTGGAATTAATCGGCAAAGAACTCGTTCGAAGGAAACGCGCTAGGTGAACTTAGGCAATATTTGTTTCGTCGGAACGACCAGCTCAGGAAAATTTCACGGCAAACACTGTTTTAGCGGCTATGACTGGGATCGCCAGTCTTTCATTGCGATAATTCTCTATGCGATGTTTTTGGGGAAGGATGATACGCCGGTAATCATTTATGTTGTTGCCGGGTTTCTAACAGCAATGTTCTTTTGGCATCTGCAGCTATTTATTCGGACGCTTCAATTGAAGAAACAGTTTCGTACACGCGTCGACTCTAAAGATGACGAAACCCTCCGGCAAACGCAAGAATTGCTTGAATCAAATCCTACCAAGGAATTACTGTCCGAAGCAGATTTTACGGAAATTGTTCCGGCGAGAGTAACGGAGAGGACGACGAAAAATCTTGGATACAAAATCGAACGCTCATCGAAGACCGAGGAGTAAACGAACGGACGTGTCCGAAGTTTCCCGCCTTGGATCATTTTTCCACTTTTTTAACCCAGCCAAGTCATTTTCGTTTAACGGCTTATTGAGCATTCTCGCCGTCTGGGTGCTCTCGAACGCGCGGGTTGTCAGTGCCATATGTGGTTTGGAAATCCTTAACTTTTCAGGCGTTAGAAGTGCCTCGTCCGCCGTTTCGACATCCAAAAACATATCTTCAAAAGCAGAAAGATGCCAGATAGTTTCGTCAGGATTTTTCTCGATTTCGAGAAGCCGTAAAAGACAAAAAGCCGCTTCCACTTGAAAAACCAAATAATCGCCGGGTTGAAAATCTTGAGACATAAGTTAACTGCGATTTTAGGTTTCGGGTTTGCGATTTTCAAGTGTCCAAATAGAATCTTTATTATGAACCATAAAGAACTACTTGCGGTTGCGATCAAAGAGGCGAAACTCGGACTGTCTGAAGGCGGAATTCCGATAGGCGCAGCACTCTTTGATTCAACCGGTAATTTGCTCGGAAAAGGTCACAATAGACGCGTCCAGGAAGATGATCCATCAATTCATGGCGAAACCGATGCTTTTCGCAAAGCGGGGCGTCAAAAATCTTATAGCGAGACGATAATGGTTACCACGCTCGCGCCTTGCTGGTACTGTTCGGGGCTGATCCGGCAGTTCAAGATCGGAATGGTCATTGTGGGTGAATCTGTAAATTTTGAAGGTGGAATTGAGTGGCTTCGCGAGAATGGCACAAGAGTAGTCGATTTGGCGTCGAACGAATGTATAAGTATGCTCAGAAATTATATCGACGAGAATGCTGAAATTTGGAATGAAGATATCGGTGAGGAATGAATATCGGAAAATAAATATTCGTTTTGATTCCCTAGCTTGGAAATGGTCGTATTTGAATGCCGAATCATTTAATTTTAGAATACAAAAAGTCAGCAAAGGTTTAGCATACGAGGGTAATTAATGTCAGAAATTAAAGACGCAGTAATTATTAGCGCCGCAAGAACGGCTACGGGGAAATTTATGGGAAGTCTGATGCCGTTTTCGGCGACAGATTTGGGCGCCGCGGCGATTAAGGAAGCCGTAAAACGAGCGGGGATTGAAAAAGAAGATGTAGATGAAGTGATCATGGGATGCGTGGTTCAGGCCGGATTGGGTCAAGCTCCGGCAAGGCAAGCGGCGATCAAGGCGGAACTGCCGCCGGAGGTTTCGGCTCTGACGGTTAACATGGTCTGCGGTTCGGGCCTTCGCGCAGTAGCCCTGGCGGCGCAAGCGGTAAAACTCGGAGATTCTGAGTTTGTTGTTGCGGGTGGGATGGAATCGATGTCAAACATTCCGTATACAATGCCTGGGGCTCGTGAAGGCTATCGAATGGCAGACAAAACCGTTAAAGACCTAATGATTCACGACGGATTGTGGTGTCCGTTTGAAAATTGGCATATGGGAAATACCGGTGAGGTCGTTTCCGAAAAATACCAAATTGGTCGTGGCGAACAGGACGATTATGCCTATAATTCTCACCGCAAGGCAATGGAAGCTCGAGATGAAGGACGGTTTGACGACGAAATTCTAACACTTGAAATTCCCCAGCGAAAAGGAGATCCAATAAAGTTTAATAAAGACGAAACGATTCGAGATGACACTACGATAGAAGGTTTGGGAAAATTGCGTCCTGCATTTAAAAAGGACGGTGGAACGGTAACTGCGGGAAACGCGCCCGGCGTTAACGACGGTGCTTCGGCTGTTGTAGTAACTTCTGCTCAAAAGGCAGAGCAAATGGGTGTTGAGCCGCTTGCCAAAATAGTAGCATATGCGACGAGTGGAATTGAGCCAAAGCTGATCATGATGGCCCCCGTTCAAGGCGTTAAGAATGTCTTGGACAAAGCTGGTTGGACGATGGACGAAGTTGAGCTATTTGAATTAAACGAAGCGTTCTCTGTGCAGGCTTTGGGCGTTATGCAAGAACTAGGAATGGACATTGAAAAAGTTAATGTCAATGGCGGCGCCGTTGCGCTCGGGCACGCAATCGGAAACAGTGGTTCGAGAGTTTTGACGACGCTTCTTTACGAAATGAAACGTTGTGGCGCGAAAAAAGGCGTGGCCGCGCTTTGTTTGGGAGGCGGGAATTCCGTAGCTATGGCGGTCGAACGGCAATAGAACTGCGACACGGGAATGTGAATTCGTTTATGAAATATGAGGTTTGTCGCAACATATTAGAAAAGTTCGGCGTACGATACTTTAAGATCAATCGTAAAACAACTTCTTTTATTGGAGCATAATTATGACTATTCACGAACATAGTAGACTTTTAGCCGGCTTTTTCTTTATTAAAGGAATCCTTCAGGCCGTCGGATGGATATTCGCGGGCGGTTTTTTCGGTGGCGAATGGATGCTCGCTATTTTCGCGGCGTTTTTTATGATCACGGGCTGGAAAATCCAAAATGACAGTTCTGACGCAAAACTTCTCGGAATCGTCGCTAGCGCCTTATGTATCGGAAGTTTTCCGATCGGCACTGTGCTTGGAGTATATGGACTTTGGTTTTTCCTGATGCGATCAAAAAAAGAATTTTAACCTCGGGATCGTATAGTTTCTCAGGTTAAGAAATTTAAATATTCTACGTGCGGAGAATTTAAATGACGGCAAAAGAACACAACAAACTTATCGGAATTTTCTTTTTGGTGAACGCTGGTCTTTCGGCAATCGGCGGAATTATCGCGGCACTAATTTATGGCGGTATGGGTATGATGATGGTTGGAGCTGGACGCAGGGAAGAAGACCAAATGATCGGAGGAATATTTCTTGTTGCGGCGGTCGTCGTCGGTATACTCATTGTGTTATTCGCCGGGTTTTACGGGTTTGCAGGTTGGAAAATCTACAAAGAGCAATCCATTGGCCGAACGCTTGGGATAATCGCAAGCGCCTTTTCATTGTTAAGTCCACCTTTAGGAACGGCACTCGGAGTGTACGGCTTGTGGTTCTTATTGGGTGAGCAAGGGAAAAGTTTTTATAACGGAAGTGGAATGCCAAGCGTGCCGCCTCCACCCCCCAATAGTTGGCAATAGCGTTTAAGTCGAATTATCGAAGCGACCTGATGCTAAGTCTCGTCGCTTGTTTGTTTTAAAGCCTAAATTTGGTATTTTTGATACCAGTAGCAATTAATCAAAAATCAAAGGTCACGAGAATTAATGAGCGAAATAATTGGAGTTATCGGCGCCGGGACGATGGGCAACGGAATCGCTCAAACGGCAGCGGGAAACGGTTTCGCCGTTGTCATGTTCGACATTAAGGAGGAATTTGTCGATCGGGGTTTCGCAGCAATTACAGATAGTTTGGAACGTTTTGTAAGTAAGGAAAAAATTTCCGAAGGAGATAAAAGTTCAATTCTCGGTCGAATAAAAACGACCACTAGTATGAACGATTTGTCTGATTGCTCGCTCATCGTCGAAGCAGCGACGGAAAATTTTGACGTAAAAAAGAAGATTTTTCAATCAATTGATGAGATCACCTCGAACGACGCAATTCTCACAACTAACACTTCTTCTATTTCCATCACAAAAATTGCTGCGGTAACGAAGCAGCCTGAAAAAGTAATAGGCATGCACTTCTTTAACCCTGTCCCGCTGATGAAGCTCGTAGAGGTAATACGCGGTATCGCCACCAGCGAAGAAACCTACACCAAAGTGAAAGCTTTTTCGGAAAAGCTCGGCAAGGTGCCGGTTGAATGTAATGATTATCCCGGTTTTGTATCAAATCGCGTCCTGATGCCTATGATCAATGAAGCAATTTTTTGCTTGCACGAAAGTGTCGCTACTAAAGAATCGATCGATGAAATAATGAAACTTGGAATGAACCATCCGATGGGACCTTTGACTCTTGCAGATTTTATCGGGTTGGACGTTTGTCTCGCTATCATGAATGTCTTGCATGAAGGGCTTGGTGACCCTAAATATCGTCCCTGTCCGTTGCTCAAGAAGTACGTTGATGCCGGATGGCTCGGTCGACAATCGGGCAAAGGTTTTTATGATTACTCGAAATAAGGATAAAGAATTATGCGTAAACTATTAATTGTAATGATTTTAGCAGTGCTGCCGGTGTTAACGCTGTCGCAGACCGTAGCGCCGCTTCCGATCAAGGTACGAACGCTGGAAAACGGCCTGCAGGTGGTGACAGTACGCGACACGTCGAACCCGGTTGCGACAGTTCAGGTTTGGTATCGAGTTGGCGGAAAGGACGATCCAAAAGGAAAATCGGGATTTGCCCATATGTTTGAGCATATGATGTTTAAGGCAACTAAGAATATGCCAAATGAGACGATGGATAGGCTTACCGAGGACATAGGTGGATGGAACAATGCGTTTACCTCGGAAGACGTAACGGCGTATCACGAGGAGATTCCGTCAAATTACATAGAAAGTCTTTTGTGGGCGGAAGCCGACCGAATGGTCAATCTGGCCGTTGATGAAAAGAATTTTTCATCTGAAAGGGACGTTGTAAAGGAAGAATACCGGCAAAGAATAGAAGCCAACCCTTACGGAAAACTTTTCTGGTATCTGGACGATCTTTCATATACAACACATCCATATAAACGCGGCGTGATAGGGAATTTGGACGAGCTCAGCGCAGCATCTCTTGAAGATGCGTTCAAATTTTATCGGGAATATTATCGTCCTGATAATGCTGCGTTGATAGTTGTCGGAAATTTCGATCAGGCACAGCTTGATGCCTGGATAGACAAGTATTTCGCCGGGATAAAAAATCCCGCTGGTAAGATCGAACGCGTAACTATTGATGAACCGGCGCGAACGGAAGAAGCTAAGTTTGTCAAAACCCGCCCAAACGTTCCGTTTCCTGCGATTGGGATCACGTATTTTGCACCGCCGTCAACTAGTCCGGATGTTCCCGCAATCAAAGTTGCGGCAGCGATTCTTTCGAGCGGCGAAAGCTCAAGACTTTATCAGGAGTTGGTTTATAAACAGCAACTTGCGCAGGACGCGAGTTTTTTTGCAGACATAAGAGTCGATAAAGGTTTGCTGACATTTTACGGAATCGCTGCCGGCGGTAAGAAAATTGAAGATATAGAAACAGCTTTTTCGAATGAGATTGAAAAACTGATGAATGAAGGACCCACGGCGAAAGAGATGGAAAAGGTCAAAAATAAACTGATAACGGGGATTCTGCAGAACCGCGAAACCGTCGGAGATAAGGCACAGGCGATAGGCTCGGCTTTTATCTATCGCAATGATGTAAACGCTGTAAACGAAGACGTTGCGCGTCTTCAAGCGGTGACTGCGTCGGACGTTATGAAGGCCGTAAAAAAATATATGCAGAAAAATACACGTGCCGTTATTTATTACATCAATGAAGACGCAAAGGGAGGAAAGGATTAATGCTAAAGAATATATTCAAGAGCCTCACTTTCGCCACACTTTTATTTGCCGGGTCAGCCGTTTTTTCCCAAACCCCTATGGAAACACCGCCTCCGCCTTTGGCATCGCCGACTCTGACAATTCCTGAAGTCAGGGAGACCGTGCTTCCTAACGGGTTGACAGTTGCGGTCATAGAAAAACGCGGGCTGCCTTTAGTTACGGCTTCATTGCTAATAAAAAGCGGAGCAGCTGATGAAGAAAATCGCAGCGCCGGATTAGCTGATATGACGGCGACACTCCTGCTCAAAGGAACATCCTTCCGGACCGCTACACAAATTGCCGAGCAGATCGAATTCTTGGGCGCGAGTATTTCGTCAGGTGCGGGATGGGATTCATCTTCTATTAGTATTAATACGATGAAAAGCAATCTTGGCCGCGCACTCGCAATTATGTCAGATGTTACACTCCGGCCGAGCTTTCCCGAAAAGGAAATTCAATTATTGAAGAAGCAGGAACTGGATAGTTTCAATGTTAGCTTGAAGCAGCCTGGCGCGCTGTTGAGCTACGTTTCGAGCATATATTCTTTCGGAGAACACCTTTCCGGCGGAACACCCGAAACCGTGAAGTCGATCTCCCGAGAGGGTGTTGTGAAATTCCACCGGGAAAACTACCGACCGGAAAACTCAGTTTTGATCTTTACCGGCGATATTTCTGACGAGCAGGCATTCCGATACGCAAAATTGTTTTTTGGCGGATGGGAGGGCGCTCCCGACTCCAAGGAAAAAAATGAAGTTCGCAGCCCTACCGTTTCTCAGCGAATAGACATTCCATTGATCAGACGAATTCTTGTTATCGATCTGCCTGATTCGGGGCAGGCAGCTGTTGGTTATACAAAGCGGATCGACGAAGGGAGGACTATTTGTAGTTCCGAATTTGGCAATTGCAAAACCAGCCATATTTATGATGCGGCAACGGTGCTAAATTCTGTGCTCGGTGGAGGGTATTCATCTCGTCTTAATCAGGAAATTCGATTAAAGCGGGGTCTCAGTTATGGTGCGGGAAGCGGATTTAGTTGGCGAAGCTCTGCATCAAATTTTCGTGCCTCTGCGCAGACGAAGAACGAATCTGCGGGAGAAGTTGCCGAGCTATTGAAAATTGAGCTTGAAAAACTTGGAAAATCCGGTGTTTCACAAACCGAACTCGTACCCAGGAAAGCAGTTGTGACCGGAAGTTTCGGAAGGAGTCTGCAGACGAATGATGGGCTCGCATCACAAGTTTCAAATCTGTATTTGTATAATATTGCGCCTGGTGAGTTAAACTCCTACATGAACAACATTAATGCGATTTCAGAGGACGCAGTTAAAGAGATTGCAATGAATAGAATAACTGGAGGCGACATCATTATAGTTGGCGACTCGAAACTCTTCATGGAGGATCTGCAAAAACGTTTTTCAAATCAAACCATCGAGGTTATTAAAGCTAGTTCTTTGGATTTGAACAGCAATACGCTTCGCAGAGAATCCAAGATCAAGATCCTTCAATAAATAGATGTGGGAACAAATTCTTTGAAAGCTCCCACTTTCGTTCAGTTATAGAATCCATTTGAAATGCATAAAGATCTTCGGACGTTTATTGAGAAACTTCGAGAAGAAAATGAGCTTGTCGAAATACAAGTTGAAGTAGATCCATATCTTGAGATCGCCGAAATTCATCGACGGATCATCGAACAGCAAGGGAAGGCTCTGTTATTTACCAGCGTAAAGGGTTCGCAGTTTCCGGTAATTACGAATCTCTTTGGTACGATCAAGCGTATTGAACTCGCTTTTGGAAAGGCGCCTCAGGAATTCGTAAAACGTGCCGTTGAGATGCTTGAAGTTCTTATGCCTCCAAAGCCAAAGGAGTTGTGGCATTTCCGGGATTTAGCTTGGAAGGCGGCGAAACTTGGCACTAAAAGTGTTTCAAATGCGCCACTGTTGGAAGTCACCCAAGAGCCGGTCAATCTGGAAAATGTCCCGCTGCTGCAGCTTTGGCATGAAGACGGAGGGCATTTTGTAACGCTCCCGCTCGTTTACACGGAAAGCCCGACAACGGGAAAGCATAACCTCGGAATGTACCGGATACAGAGGTTTGATGAGAAAACGACGGGGATACACTGGCAGATTCACAAGGGCGGCGGATTTCACTACCACGAAGCCGAAAACCTGGGTAAAGCACTGCCTATTAACGTTTTCCTCGGGGGACCACCGGCTCTTATACTTGCCGCGATTGCGCCACTCCCGGAAGATATACCGGAATTGATGCTTGCGTCGCTTCTCAATGACGGAAAAATAACCACTGCTAAAAACCCGCTAGAAAACGGCTTGCGATTGCTCTCTGAATCCGAGTTTGCGATAAGTGGACATGTGCCCCCCGGGGTAAGACGATCTGAAGGCCCATTTGGAGATCATTACGGGTATTATTCGCTCGCGCATGATTACCCGATAATCGAAATTGATGCGATCTATCACCGAAAGGACGCGATCTATCCCGCAACCGTTGTTGGAAAGCCGAGGCAGGAAGATTACTTCATTGGAGATTATTTGCAAGAGCTTTTGTCACCTTTGTTCCCGGTAGTGATGCCGGCGGTCCTCGATTTGTGGAGTTATGGCGAAACGGGCTTTCATTCCTTAGCAGCGGCGGTCGTTAAAGAAAGATACGCACGCGAAGCACTCGGTGCAGGCTTTAGAATTCTTGGCGAAGGACAACTCTCCCTTACAAAATTTCTGCTTTTAACTGACAAGCCGCAGGACTTGCGTGATTTCAAGTCTTTGTTCGAACACATCCTTGAACGCGTAAGTTGGGAGAGTGATTTATTTATTTTTGATCGCACTTCGTTTGATACGCTTGATTATGCATCGGGGAAAATAAACCATGGTTCGAAAGCGATGTTGGTGGGAGTTGGTAAAAAAAGGCGTGAATTAAAAAGGGAATTCAACGGAAACCTGCCAGCCGGAGTCAGGAAGGCGGAAGTGTTTTGCCGGGGCTGTTTGGTTTTAGAAGTCGAGCCATACGCGTCCGATAACGAAAGCGGTCCCGGCGGAAAGCTCGCAAGAAGGATTGCCGAATGTGGGGAATTCGACGAATTCGAATTGGTAGTGCTCCATGATTCGATTGAGTTTGCGCGTTCAACGGAAAAATTCCTTTGGGCAACATGGACGCGTTTCAACCCTTCAACTGATATATTCGCGAAGGAAGTTGAAATAAAAAATAATCACATTTCTTATCGCGCGCCGATCGTGATCGATTCCAGAATGAAACCCTGGTACCCGAAAGAGGTTGAGGTTCGAGAGGATATTAAGGCGCTGGTGGATAGACGCTGGAAAGATTATTTTCGGGACTAGAGATTTATGAAAGGTCGGGTGAAAAAGTTGATTATCGGTGCGTTAACATCAATCTTGCTGCTAACGGCGGTGACATATTATAGCTTTTTTATCGAACCTGACAGGCTCATCGTCAATCAATATGAAATAAAGATCGATGAATGGAATAAGGCATTTGACGGGCTAAAGATCTCCGTGATCGGAGATATTCACGGTGGCTCAAACTACATTGATGAGACAAAGATTCGGCGGGTCGTAGAATTATCGAATGCCCAGAATCCCGATGTGGTTGTGCTTCTGGGGGACTACATATCGCCAAAAAACGAAATAGGCCTTACCGGCGAAGACCGTTTTTTCTTAAGAATGGCAAAGGTCTCTGCGAGTTTATCGGGGTTAAAATCCAAATACGGGGTATTCGCAGTGCTGGGAAATAATGACATTCTTTATGACTGGGGTGTCGTAAGGTCGGAACTGGAAAAATACGGGTATAAAGTTCTGGAATATGAAACCGCGGTGATTGAAAGGAATAGACAAAAGTTGATTTTTTTCGGATTGCCGGATGTTTTTAAAGTTCGTGAGATTGGAGGATGGTCCGAATTTGAAGATAGATCGAAAGCGGCGATTGAGCGGGCAGGAGTTGAAGGCGACGTTGTCGTACTGAGTCATACGCCTGATCTAGAGCCCCTGATCAACGGCATAAAGCCGATTTCCAATCGTCTCAAGCTTTTTCTCGCCGGGCATACTCACGGCGGACAAATTTGGTTGCCGATATTTGGCAGTTTGATCGTGCCTTCAAGCTATGGACAGACTTTTGCCTACGGGCACGCTAAGGACAAAAATCTGGATGTATTCATTACGACCGGAATTGGAACGAGTCGTCTTTCTGCAAGATTCATGGTGCCGCCCGAAATCGCGATTCTTACGATTCGATCAAAATGAGGTAAACCCCGCGTCTAAGATATTTCGATGGAAAAGTTGCTAAAACGAACCGCCCTGATTTTGGCAGTCTGCACTGTTGCAGGCCTATTGGCTCTTGTTTACGCATATTTTATTGAGCCAAACAGCCTGATAATCAAAAGAACCGAGATTAGAATTCCACACTGGGATAAGAAGCTCGATGGTATTAAGGTTATTGCGATCTCGGATATTCACGGAGGCTAAAAAGGCGTCACTGAAAAGCGCCTGTTAGAATTGGTCGAGCGCTCGAATCTGGAAAAACCCGATCTGATCGTTTTACTGGGTGATTTAGTTTCAGAGCAGAAACGCCGCAGTAAGCATCTCCGAATGCCCGTTGAAACGATTGCCACAAAGATTTCGGGCCTTCCGTGCGAGAAATGGGGTCTATGCAGTCATCGGAAATCACGACTGGTGGACTGACGAGGAGAAGGTAACGCCGGCACTTGAAAATCATGGAATCGAGGTTTTGGAAAATAGCGTTAAGCAAATGGTTGTCGGAGATAAAATCGTTTCACCCTGGGGGATCGAGTGACGACTGGAAACGCCGCAATGTCCCGACCGAAGATACATATGACAATATCGCAGTAAAAGAAAATATAGTTGAGCTCACAAATAATCCCGATTCGCTGCTAAAAATTCCTAACGGTATAAGTGTAATGTTTGCCTGACATTCACACGGCGGACAGGTGAAATTTCCAATTTACGGCGCGTATCCTTTCGTAAACGACGGCCATGATTGTCAAATGAGATAAATTTGTCGGAAATTCGGATTTCGTAAGTGGTTGGCCGATAACCTCCGTGAGCGCGAATTTTAGCTTCTGATTTAGCTAACCAGCTAAGAATCTTTTTCTTTTTCCACAATCTCTGTTTTCGAAATAAGTTTTTAGTTCTTAATATTTCGGTATTCGTAATCGGCCGCCACTAGTTTCCTTTTCTTTCCGGTTCATATTTGCCAACCAAATCTTGAATCGATTTCGCAATAGTTTTAAAACTCTGCGTGTTCTTTCCGGAAAGAGGCGAGTTTTCGCTGAATGAAACACTTTTATCGACTTTTCCCGCACGAACTGATAGAGTCTCCAATCCAGCATCATTGACGACTTCACGCTGCTTTTTGTTATTGATCTTATTGAATTTATTATCCGCAAACATCCGATAGATGGAAATCGCCTTTTCCCTCGTTATATTCGCTTCCCAACTTTTTGTTTGTCGAGCGCGAGCTTCCTTGATTTCAACGGCAATCTTTTTTTCAAAAATCTCTACTCGCCTCCAGCTTCCGGTCAACCCGCTCTCCGTGTAATAAACCATTTTAACATCGGGCGGCATTATTTTCGGAAAATCGGCCATTGCGATCGAATTTTCAGCGAATCCATAAGCGCCGGCAAACATTACCAAACTAATCCCTACCAGTAATATTCGTAAATGCATTGCGACCTCCTCGGGTTCATTGTTATGCTTATTTTAGTAAAAAAGCGTAAGATTTGAAAACTTTTGTACTATGGTTTTAAACGATAAAGCATTCGCGGGAAGGGAATTGTTTCTCTAACGTGTTCAATTCCGCACATCCAAGCAACACAGCGTTCGATTCCCATTCCGTAGCCTGAATGCGGGACGGAACCATAGCGTCGCAGATCGAGATACCATTCAAACGATTCTTTTGGAAGATTGTGTTTTTCTAGCTGAGATTCGAGATATTCTAAATCCATCGCGCGGTCACCGCCGCCTATAATTTCGCCGTAGCCTTCAGGTGCCAGCAGATCAATTCCCAAAGATCGGAAGAGCACAC